>JBBQMM010000257.1:0-6575 GCA_038328935.1 Burkholderiales bacterium | reverse complement strand
CACAGCGCATTGGCAAGCACCCGTGACCACGATGTCAGCCAGAACATCGCGCCACTGCTGCGGCACATCAAGAGGGCTGCGCCGCTGAGCATCCTTGCACTGGGCAGCGGCCCTGGGCGAAAAACCTCAATACCCACTCCGACCTGAGATCTCGCCGCATGTCGCCGCATGTCACCGCAACGTGGCCGCGGCCGGCAAGCGTGTGGTGACGGCCGATACCGATCTGCGCCTGTGCCGCTACTTTGGGCTCAGCGACGGCTGGAGGTTGCGCGGGCAGGCGAGTTACGACACGGCGCTGGCCAAAGTGGCCATGCGTGACGAGTTGGCTCGGATTCCGCGATGCTCCTTGTTGCCTGCGTCACGGGTGCCACGCATGGCAGCGCGTCAACGGTCGGTCAACGCGCGGCGACGGTCTTGATGCCGAGGGCGGCTTCGAGTTTGATCAGCGGGGCCTTGTGGTGAGCGGCAACATGGGGGCTGCGCGTCCAGAGTGCTGCACAGCCGCCCCTTCTGATCGGACGCGATCCGCCTGCGCACCTGGACAAAGCAGATCGAATTCGCAGGCATTCGCCAACCGCGAACACGGCACGGGCGCAACACGGGCACGATTCGATTGCACTGCGCCATCGCCGAGGTTCGAGCCCGGTGCCATGCTTTGATCGCCGTCCGATGGTCCGCAGCGCCGTACCAGCTAATCAAGCGCAGTCGCGTGGCTTCGCAACTCGGCGCTTTGCCAGCAGAAGCACCACGGAGACACCTGCGGCAAGCATCGATGCCGTGCTGGCCTCCGGCACCGCAGGAATCGTTGCGACCACCGAGACTTGAGCGCTTGCCTGCGCAGCACCGAGCCAGGCCGTCAAGGTGGTTGTGCCCAAGCTCAAGCTGGACAGAAGAACGGGCGATGTGGTCTGACCCACAGCCACCGATAGCCCGCCACCAATAACGTTCGCAACGGTCGGGTCAGAACTGGTGAGCTGAACGAATGTTGCCGTCTGCGCCGGAGCAGAGAGGATGACTTGAAGAGCAATCGGCCCCGTCGGCGCATTGGCGCTCCCTAGAAGGCTGTAGGTACTTGCGACGTTAAATGAGATGTCCTGGGCATGCACGTTGCCAAAGGCCGCCATGAGCAACGCTGCCAGGGCAGCAAGGGCGCGCGAGTGAAATCGTCCGTTCATGGTGGGCTCCTTAAAGCAAGTGTGAGTGGGGTGCACTTCGTTTCCGGGCGGATGCCCGGCGAAGGACAAGCGGCGGCACCGCAACAATGCCCTTCGACTGGTCAGACGCGGGAAGTGGACAAGAGCGGACATTCTGTGGGTCAGTGGTCACAGGGCGGTGTTGTCGCCTGGCACTGCATCAATGCATCGGCTGGATGGTGGACCGCTCGGGCCCTGCCGGCCGACACGGCTCTATTCAGGAAGGGAGCGACACGACATGCAACGAAACCAACATTCAACAGAGTCTGCTGACCCCCAGATCGCATCCCGCTTCGAGCCGTTCGCGCTGCCCCGGTGGCGTGAGAGCGCCGCGTTGCGAGAGTTCGTCGTGGGCTTTGGTCGCCTGGGGCGATACAACCGGGCAGGTGGGCCAGCGCGCCCCAGAAAATGTGGGCCGTTGGCCCGTTCAGCGAAACCAGACAATCAGCGCGCAAGCCACCATGCACATCAGGCTGTTGCCCGCCGTCACCGCGATGGCCCGGTTGACCCGCCGACCGTTGTTCTCATACAGCCAGGCGGCCATGACGGCGTTGGAGCAGACCCAAGCCGCCCACGTGATCAGCGAGTGCTGGCTGGAATTGGCACTTTGCTGAATGGCCCAGAAGGTCGGCATGTAGGTCAGCAGTCGGGTGGTGCTGAAGAGGGCGAAGCACGCGTTGAGCACGGTCTGGTACAGGCTGGCGGCGCGTGGCTGCGCTGCGTTGGTGCACGGCGGTTTGGGCGCGTTCAACATGAGCAGCAGAAATCGGGGCAAGGGCTTCGTGACCATCTCGATTCTCGCCACGCGTCAGGCGCGCTCGTTGGCCGGCACTGCACGTTCGGCCATGGCGCTCAGCACAGGCACTGCCTTCGTCATGGCCTCTGCCTGCACGGCATCGGTGGACGCCGCGTCGAACAAGCCGAGTACCCCGCCCAGCACCAGCACGTTGGCCAGAACGGCACCTGCGGCAGCCAGTGTGTGCGAATTGCGTGAGGTTGGGACGTAAGCTTTCATGATCTTGATCCTTGGCGCAAGGGCCGCGGTGGCACCGCTAATGCATCCCCTACACCGTGACAGACGCAGCCATCAAGCGTGAGCGGACATCGATCCGGGTTCGATTTGGCTGGCCTGCGCGCGGCGCCGCCACGGAGGTGAACGCTGATTGACTCAAGGGCAAGGCGGCCGCGGCACTGCTGTCGTCGGCACCGAGTAACCGGGCCGCATCGTCAGACAGGTGTTGTGCCGTCGGGTAGCACTGCTGCGGGCACGGTTCGAGCGCCTTCAGCACGCGCAAATCAACGCTTGAAGCGCTGTCTTCGCTGGCGCAGCCGATGCTCGGATGCTGGCCCGCCAGCAACGCTCAGAAAAGCACGCCCAGCGAGTACACGTCCGAGGCAAAGGTTTTCGCGCCGCCTTGCAGTTGTTCGGGCGACGCATAAATGGGCGTCAAGCCGCGCTTCTGGGTCGCGGCGTGCGCCGGTTTCTCCGAAACCTTGGGTTGGATGGAGATGCCGAAATCGATCAGGTGCGCCTGGCTGTCATCACTGACGAGCACGTTGGAGGGCTTCAGGTCGCGGTGCACAACACCACGGCTGTGAACGTAGCCAACGGCCGATGCCAACTGCAAAAAAGGCGGGTCAACTCGAACGCCCCCACGCGTTGCGCACTGCACCACTCGCGCCGTGATTGCCCCTTCACATACTGCAGCGCCAGGTAAGGCCGCTGCCGGGTGTTGAGTCCGGTATCGGGCAGCCGCACAGCTTCGATGGCATCGCGCCGCGCATCCCCCCAGGCGCCTACGTGCACCCGACGGGCTGAATCATCGGCGACGTCGAGATCGCCGAGGGTTGCTTCATCGGCCCGCAGGCCATGCTGCGCGGCGACAACGGCGCGATCCGCCTGCAGGCCATGAGCAACGTGCGAGACAACTGCGTACTGCACTCCTTCCCCGGTGGCATGACGGTACTTGGCCGCTACGCGCAGGGGGGTCATGGCGCCGTGCGGCATGGCTGCATACTGATGGAAACCAGCATGGTCGGCATCCACGCAACCTTGCTCGACGGCGTGATCGTTGGCGAGAACCGCCTGGTGTCGGCGCAGGCGCTGTGCACCAAGGGCATAAACCTGGAGCCGGGCAGCCTCTAGGCGGGCAGCGCGGCGTGCCGGGTCAAGGCGCTCAGCGATGAGGCCATCCTCGGGCTGCGCGAGGGCGCGCTGCACTATGTCGACAAGGCAGTGGCCTGCCGTAAGCGGCTGCGCCTGGTGGCGGAATGGCGTCCTGCCGTCGCCGAAGCTGAATGAGCGCGCACGGCAGCTCCAAAGCACGCTTCGCGAAGGGCAGCCCAGTGAGCGGGACGTTGTCGGCGCGGCTGGGGCTGAGCGAGAGCTGGTCGTTACTGGGACAGGTGAATCAGTACACGTCCATGGCCAAAGAGGCCATGCGTGACCAGCTTGCCCGGATTCCGCGATGTTCGTTGTGACCTGCCTGCGCGGCCTTGGCACACGCCAGCGGTCGGTTAATGCGCAGCAACGGTCTTGATGCCGAGGGCGGCTTCGAGCTTGATCAGCGGGACTTTGTAGTAGGGGCTGACTTCCGGTTGAGCGGTAAAGGCGGCGCGGGCTCGGCGGGCTTCCAGCAGTGCCAGCCTGTGGTCTCCGTTGCCCAGTGCACATATCCCCAACACGGCCCGCAGGCGCGCCAGGCGAGGTGCGTGCGCGTGCGCCCCGGCCCGCTCGACCGCAGCCACTCTGTCCTTCAGAACGATCAGTCCTTCAACCCGTTCACCAGCGCTGCACAGCGCTTCGCCCCGAAGTCCGTCGTAATCGTTGTCGTTGAACGGAAACGCGTCGGCGTCGGGTACTGAACGACGAAGCAGCGCCAACGCGGCGCCAGCATCACCTGCTGCGAGGCGGATCTTCGCCTTCGCCCAGACCAGTGCCTGGCTGTGCCGCTTTTGCGCGCCGGAACCCCCCTCTCCGAGCATGGGATCGAAGCGCGGTGCATCGGTCAGAACTTCCTCCGCTTCACGCAACCGCCCCTGCATCACGAAATTCCAGGCAAGCGCCACATAGTCGTCCGCAGCGTATGGATGATTACCTTCGCCGAACTCCCGGCGCAGATCCCGGCGTTCCCGCAGCAAGCTATCAGCCATTTCGTGCTTGCCAGCGTCCCGCGCCGTCGTGGCCAATTGCGAGGTCATCAGGAAACGCTGCGACGGCAGTTCGAAGGCGGCGCGCAGCACCGGTGCTTGGGCCTCCAACAGTGGCAGCGCGCCGATGATGTCGCCGTTGTCCGCCTTCACCGCAACGAGCCAGAATTCAATCTGGGGCACCCACCAACTAGGCATGGGCAGGGGCGACGACATTAAGGCTGCGCGGGTGCTCTCCAGGACGACGATCGCCTCTGCGGCGCTGATGTGCCTTCCGCCCAGACGGCGCCGTTCAGCAAACCTCGCCGTGGCAAACTCGGCCCGCACGGCATGCGCACCGCCAAGTTGGCGCAAGGCGGCCGTGGCGCCTTCGAAGATTCGGAACGCTTCGTCGGCTTGCGGAGTCTGCGATAGCCACCCCGCAATGCCGAGCCGAATGTCGATCGCGGTCCTGGACAACGGACCCTCGACCTGCAGGGCAATGTCGACGGCTTCCTTGCGAAGCAGCAGCGCCTCTTCGAGTCGATTCTGGTTCGCCATCAAGCCTGCGCGCAAATCCATGGCACGGACTCTGACAATTGAGGGGTGTGGGTCTTGCGCTGCGAGAAGGCTTTCGGCTTCGCGCAGGGTGGCCTCGGTATCAGCGTCCCGATCAAGAGAGTGCTGCACGCGTGCTAATAGCAGTGTTGCATCCAAAGCCAGGAGGGCGTCTCCCGCAGACATTGCCAGCGCCCGCCGTACGCGCGGTTCTGCGTCAGCGAATTTGTTGTCGTCCAACATCGCCTGCGCTAATGTCAGCAGTGCCTTCGCCTGCTCAACGCGCCCGGCCTGCAACAACGCCAGCACCTCGATCCTGCGTGTCGCGTACTGTCCGGCCAACTTGTGTGCACCCATATCTGAGAACACACCGCCGACCACTCCGTACAGCTCGGCCTGCAGTTCTGGTTGCCCCGAGAACCGATGCTGGATCAATTCCGCACCATCTTCCAGCAACGACTGCGGAGACGCGGGACGCAGCGCAGCGTTCTTCGGATCGATGCGGCTGTTTATGCGGAACACATCGGCCACGAACTCCTTCACCACGCGCTCACGCTCGACCGACCTAGCCGCTCGCTGCGCCTGCACCACTGCCACCCCACTGCCAGTCAGCACCGCCAACAGTACCGCTGCCGCCGCAGACACGCCCACCCAATGCTGCCGAACGGATTTTCGAAGCCGATACAACCTGCTGTCGGGCCGCGCCGCCACAGCCTCGCCCTTCAGATGCCGCTCGATGTCCTCAGCCAGCGCGTCCGCCGTGGGGTAGCGCTTTGCCGCCTCGCGCTGCATCGCCTTGCCCAGGATCGCATCCACCTCCCCGCGCAGCGCCCGCGCCACCGCCTTGTCCTTGACCCGGCTGCTGGCCAGCGACGCGTCGCCTTCCAGGATCGCGTCCTCGACTGCGCCCAACGTCGAGCGCCGCGCCTCATGCGGAAGCTGGCCGGTGAGCAGTTCGTAGAGCAGCACGCCCAGGCTGTAGACGTCCGACTGCACCGTGATCGCCTCACCAGCAATCTGCTCGGGTGACGCGTAGTGCGGCGTCAGCACGCGGCCCTGCTCCTGGGTCAGCCCGGGTTGGCCCGGCGCCGCCTCGGTCAGCAGCTTGGCGATGCCGAAGTCCAGCAGCCGCGCCTGGCCGTCCAGAGTGACCATGACGTTGGACGGCTTGAGGTCGCGGTGCACCACCAGCCGCCCATGTGCGTAAGCCACCGCCCGCACCACCTGCACGAACAGGCGCAGGCGCGCGCGAGTGTCCAGACCCTGCGCTTCACACCAGGCATCGATGGGCTGGCCATCGATGTACTCGCAGGCCAGGAACGGCCGGCCTCGCTCGTCCACACCGGCGTCGTACAGCCGCGCGATGGCCGGGTGTTCCAGCAGCGTGCCGATGTCGCGCTCGCGTGCCATCCGTTCGGTCAAGCCGGCGCCCCAGGCCAGGCGCGGCAGCTTCAGCGCCACCTGGCGCTGGTAGCTGCCATCGGCGCGCTCGGCCAGCCAGACGCTGCCCATGCCGCCGCGACCGATCTCGCGCAGCAGGCGGTAGGGGCCGACGCGGTCATCGGTGCGGGCCACCGACTCGTCGGCTGGTCTCAGCCGCGGGCCATCGACCATGAAGGCACCACCGACGGCGGACAGCCGGCTGGCCAACATCTCCAGCAGGCTTGGCGCCAGGTGGGCGTGCGCTGGCGGCAG
>JBBQMM010000256.1:0-6584 GCA_038328935.1 Burkholderiales bacterium | reverse complement strand
GTGCGCAATCTGGGCCTGGGCCGGCTGGTCGCGCAGGAGTTCCGGTCCGCAATTCAAAAGGACATGCCGCGGGTGCTGCTGCACCTGTTTGGCGCTTCGGCACCTCTGCGGCTCGAAGACCAACGCCAGCTTGCGGAGCAGGCGCGAAGTGGTGCCTTGCCTGGATGGGTCGTGGATCTGATCCAGGAACGCCAGCTGGACCATGTGGTGCTGGTGACGCGCGAATCAGCTGCCGTGCAGCTCGAAACGGCTACCGCCGAAACAGCCGGGCGGAGCGAAGTCGCGGGCATAGGCTTTCACATCGACATGGCTTATCGGGTGCGCAACACAGAAGCCAATGTCGTCGGCGATGGGGCCCTGGGGCCGCACGTGGTGGTGCGGTTGACCCTGTTCGACACCCGGGAAGCCAAGGTATTGCGCACGCAGTTGATCAACGAGCAGTGGCTGGTGGGGCCACCCAACACGCCTGAACGCAGCCAGGGCCCTTGGGCTTACCTCAGTGCCGAGCAAAAGATCATGGCCTTGCGCGACGGCCTGTCCAGAGGTCTTCAAAAACAGCTGCGCAGTTTCCTGCGCGGCGGTTGATGGGCGGGCGCCGCAGCTTCAGCCAGCGCGCCCGGTTCAGCCCTGCGCCACCCGCAGCACCAGCTTGCCGAAGTTCTCGCCCGTGAACAGCTTGGTCAGCGTGTCGGGGAACACGGCCACGCCGCCTTCCACCACGTCTTCCTTGCTTTTCATGCGGCCGTCCTTCAGGTAGCCGGCCATCTCGGCAATGGCCAGGTGGTAGCGCTCGGCGTAGTCGAAGACGACGATGCCTTCCATGCGGGCGCGGTTCACCAGCAGGCTGAGGTAGTTCTTCGGGCCCGGCACCGCGGTGGTGTTGTTGTACTGGCTGATGGCGCCGCAGATGATGATGCGGGCCTTGCGGTTGATGCGCGCCAGCACCGCGTCAAGGATGTCGCCGCCCACGTTGTCGAAGTAGATGTCCACACCACTGGGGCAGTGCTGCTTCAGGCCGTCGCGCACCGGGTCCCATTTGTCGGCAGCCACGCCGGCCAAGGGCGCGGCCTTGTAGTCGATGCAGGCATCGAAACCCAGTTCCTTGACGACCCAATCGCACTTGGCCCGCCCGCCGGCAATGCCGACCACGCGGCAACCCTTGAGCTTGGCCATCTGGCCCACGGTCTGACCCACGGCGCCAGCTGCGCCCGACACCACCAGCGTCTCGCCCGCCTTGGGTTGGCCCACGTCCATCAGCCCGAAGTAGCCGGTCATGCCGGGCATGCCCAGCACGTTGAGCCACTGCGTCACGCTGCCCAGGCGCAGGTCGATCCTGGCCATGCCGGAACGCTTGAGCTGGTCACCGGAAACCAACCAGTATTCCTGCACGCCGGGGCCGCCCGTGACGTGGTCGCCGACGGCGAAGGCCGGGCTGTTCGAAGCCACGACGACGCCAATGCCGCCGGCGCGCATGACCTCGCCAATGCCCACCGGCGGGATGTAGCTCTTGCCTTCGTTCATCCAGCCGCGCATGGCGGGGTCGAGCGACAGCGCCAGCGTCTTGACGAGCACGCCGCCTTCACCGGGCATGGCCACGGCTTCGGTGGTCAGCTCCCAATCGGTGGCTTTGGGCAGGCCCTGAGGGCGTGCGCGAAGGCGGATCTGCTGTTGCTGGGCGGCTATGCTGCTGGCAGTGGTCATGGTGGTGTCTCCTGATTGAGGCGCCGATGCTAGGGCTTTCTACAATGCAGCCCAGTCTCTTTCAGCACCACTGCCCGCAACACCACGGCCACCGCCGGCGCCCCCCATGAACGACACCACCACCACCCCCAGCCCCGTCGACCCCGCCGAGGTGCTGGCCCAAGCGCTGCCCTACATCCGCCGCTACCACGGCAAGACACTGGTCATCAAATACGGCGGCAACGCGATGACAGACCCCGCCTTGCAAAAGGCATTCGCCGAAGACGTGGTGCTGCTCAAGCTGGTGGGCATGAACCCCATCGTGGTGCATGGCGGCGGGCCGCAGATTGAAAGTGCGCTGAACAAGCTGGGCAAGAAAGGTTCGTTCATCCAGGGCATGCGCGTCACCGATGAAGAAACCATGAGCGTCGTTGAATGGGTGCTCGCCGGCGAAGTGCAGCAAGACATCGTGGGCTTGATCAACGCCGCCGGTGGCAAGGCCGTGGGCCTGACCGGGCGCGACGGCGGGCTGATTCGCGCGCGCAAGCTGCGCATGCCCGACAAGGACAACCCGGCGGTCGAACACGACATCGGCCAGGTCGGCGAGATCACCGCCATCGACCCCGCGGTGGTCAAGGCGCTGCAGGACGACCAGTTCATCCCCGTCATCAGCCCCATCGGCTTCGGCGAGAACAACGAAAGCTACAACATCAATGCCGACCTGGTGGCGGCCAAACTGGCCACCGTGCTGCAGGCCGAGAAGCTGCTGATGCTGACCAACATCCGCGGCGTGCTGGACAGGCAGGGCCAGCTGTTGACCGAGCTGACGGCACGGCAGATCGACGCGCTGGTGGAAGACGGCACCATCAGCGGCGGCATGCTGCCCAAGATTGCCGGCGCCATCGACGCCGCCAAGAGCGGCGTGCACGCGGTGCACGTCATCGACGGCCGCGTGCCCCACGTGATGCTGCTGGAAGTGCTGACCGACCAGGCCTACGGCACGATGATTCGCTCGCATTGATGGGCGCCGGCGCTGCGGGCTCGGCGCCCCTGGTCTGGCTGTTCGACCTGGACGACACGCTGCACGATGCCAGCAGCGCGTCGATGGACGCGCTGCGCGACGCCATGGGCGCTTACATCGAGCGCGAGCTGGGCATCACCACCGACGAAGCCAACGCGCTGCGCCGCCGCTACTGGCTGCGCTATGGCGCCACGTTGCTCGGGCTGGTGCGGCACCACGGCATCAAGTCGGCGCACTTCCTGCACCACACGCACCTGCTGCCCGGGCTTGAAGAACGCGTCCGGGGCCACCAGCACGACTTGGCCGCGCTGGCGCGGCTGCCCGGCCGCAAGTTCATCCTCACCAATGCGCCGGCTGCCTACGCGCGCCGCGTGCTGGGTGTACTGGGCATCAGCGGCTGGTTCGACGGCCTGATCTCGATCGAGGACATGCACATGTTCGGCCACCTGCGGCCCAAGCCCGACGCCCGCATGCTGCGGCGCGTGGCGGCGCGCCTGGGGGTGCAGCCTTCGAGCTGCGTGCTGGTGGAAGACTCGGCGGCCAACCTGCGGGGTGCGCGCCGGGTGCGCATGCGCACGGTGTGGATGCGCCGCTGGCTGCCCGCCGGCAGCAGCCGCGAAGGCGCACGTCGGTGCCCCGCCTATGTGGATCACCGGGTGCCGTCGCTGCGTCAACTGGAGAAGCTGGCGGGCGGTTTCGCGGGCAAGAAGAGGCGCTGATAGCGGCTGCTGTACGGTCCGGTGTCAGTGTTTACCTGCAAGCAGACGGGCGGGGGGCCTGTGCCAGAATGCTTTTGCGAGCCGGATCCGAAAGCGGCCACTCACCACCCAAGCCCGACTGCGCCTCTTCATCATGTCCGATCCGCTTGATACCGCGCAGCCCGGCGAGAGTCCGCAGACACCGGAAAGCGTCGGAAGCGCCGAAAGTGCCGAAAGCGAAGTGACCGTCACCACCCGCAAGCGGCCCAAACCCGGCGAACGGCGCGTGCAGATTTTGCAAACGCTTGCCAGCATGCTGGAACAGCCCGGCTCCGAGCGCATCACCACTGCCGCGCTGGCCGCCCGACTGCAGGTGAGCGAGGCGGCGCTGTACCGTCACTTCGCCAGCAAGGCGCAGATGTTCGAAGGCCTCATCGAGTTCATCGAAACCAGCGTCTTCACCCTCATCAACCAGATCGTCGAACGTGAGCCATCGGCTGCCGCGCAGGTGCACAAGATCGCCAGCCTGTTGCTGCAGTTCGGCGAAAAGAACCCCGGCATGACCCGCGTGATGGTGGGCGACGCGCTGGTGTTTGAAAACGAGCGGCTGGTGGCACGCATGAACCAGTTCTTCGACCGTGTCGAATCGCAGCTGCGCCAGAGCCTGCGCGTCAGCACCCAGGAAGCCGGTTCCAGCACGCCCACGGTGGATGCGCAGGCGCTCGCTTCAGCCGTCGTGGCACTGGCCATGGGCCGGCTGCAGCGCTACGCGCGCACCGGCTTCAAGCGACTGCCCACCGAACACCTGGACCCGTCGCTGCAGCGCTTGTGCCAGTAGGCGCGGCTGCGGTCTTGCCACTGAGCGCGACAGCGCCCGTGCCACTGAGCGCGACAGCGCCCATGCCACTGAGCGCGACAGCGCCCGTGCCACTGAGCGCGACAGCGCCCGTGCCCCTGAGCGCTGCAGCGCTTGTGTCACTACAGGCGCAGGCCGCGTCGCACGACGCCGCCACCCCACCCCTGGAAATCGAGGTCGGCGGCGCGCGCCTGCAACTGCTGAGCGAGCGCGCGGCGTTCTTGCCCGAGCACCGAACGCTGCTCGTCGCCGATGCCCACATCGGCAAGGCGCAGAGCTTTCGAGGGCTGGGCGTGCCGGTGCCGGGTGGCACCACGGTGGCCATGCTCCAACGCCTGAGCCGGGCCATCGCGCGCACACAGGCGCAGCGGGTGGTGTTCCTGGGCGACCTGCTGCACTCGGCACGGGCCCGCGCGCCCGCCACCTGGGCCGCCGTGGCCGACTGGCGCGCCTGCCATGAGGCGCTGGAGCTGACGCTGGTGCGAGGCAACCATGACCTGCACGCGGGTGACCCGCCTGCGGCCTGGCGCATCACCTGCGTGGCCGAACCCTGGCCACTGGGCCCGCTGGCGCTGGCCCATCATCCGCAGACCTTGCCGGGTAGTTACGTGCTGGCCGGGCATGTGCACCCGGCGGTGGTGCTGGGTGGAGGCCGGCACGGGCGCCTGCGCCTGCCGTGTTTTCACTTCGCGCCCGGTCTGGGCCTGCTGCCGGCCTTCGGCGAGTTCACCGGCATGCACACCCTGCCCCAGCAGCCCGACCACCGCATCTACGTGGTGGCTGATGACGAGGTGCGCGCGGTAACCCGCCCGCAGCACCCGGCGCACCCGGCGCGCCCGATACCGTCGCGCTGACTACACTGCGCGCCTCATGAGCACCGCAGCCCCCACCCCGACCCCCACCCCCAGCGACGGCCCGGCCGCCACCCACCCGCTGCTGGCGCTGGCCGCGCGCGCCGAAACCCTGATGTCGCGGCTGGAAGCCTTGCTGCCGCTGCCGGCCACGCCGCCGGACTGGAGCGCCGCCGTGGCCTGGCGCTACCGCCGCCGCAGCGGTGGCTGGAACCATGGCGGCGTGCTGGAGCCGGTGCGCCATGTCGGCAACATCCGCCTGCAAGACCTGAAGGAAGTCGATCAGCAAAAAGAACGCCTGCTGCGCAACACGGCCCAGTTCGTCGCCGGTCGGCAGGCCAACAACGTGCTGCTGACCGGCGCGCGCGGCACCGGCAAAAGTTCGCTCATCAAGGCCTGCCTGAACGAATTTTCCGCGCAGGGCCTGCGCCTGATCGAGGTCGACAAGGCCGACCTGGTGGACCTGCCCGACCTGGTGGAACTGGTCGCCGGCCGGCCCGAGCGTTTTGTCGTGTACTGCGACGACCTCAGCTTCGACGAAGGCGAGGCCGGCTACAAGGCACTGAAGAGCGCGCTCGACGGATCAATCGCACAGAGTGGTGAAAACGTGCTGATCTACGCCACCAGCAACCGCCGCCACCTGCTGCCGGAGACGATGCGCGAGAACCTGAGCTACAAGCACACCGATGACGGCGAAGTGCACCCCGGCGAGGCGGTGGAGGAGAAGATCTCGCTGTCGGAGCGCTTTGGCCTGTGGCTGAGCTTCTATCCGTTTTCGCAAGACGAATACCTGGCCATTGCGGCGCAATGGCTGCGCGCCTTCGGCGCCAGCGACGACGAAATCGCCGCCGCGCGCGCCGAGTGCCTGGTGTGGGCGCTGGAACGTGGCTCGCGCTCGGGCCGCGTGGCACAGCAGTTCGCCCGCGACTACGCAGGCCGCGCGGCTGAAGTGGGCAGCACGGGCGTCAACAGCGTTACGGGCGTCACTGGCGTCACTGGCGTAACAGGCGTCACCGGCGGTGGCTGAAGGCTCCCTGTCGACGGCGGCTTCGACGCCGGCCCCTGCTGCGCGCCCGTCGGTCGACGTGGCCGTCGGCGTGCTGGTGGACGCACAGCAGCGCTTCTTGCTCACCAGCCGGCCAGTGGGCAAGGTCTATGCCGGCTACTGGGAATTCCCGGGCGGCAAGGTGGAAGACGGCGAGACCGTGGCCCAGGCGCTGCTGCGCGAGCTGCACGAAGAGCTGGGCATCCGGATCGGCGCCGTGCACCCCTGGAAAGTGCAAGAGGTGGAGTACCCGCACGCCCGCGTGCGCCTGCACTTTTGCCGCGTCTACGACTGGGTGGGCGAACTGCAGATGCGCGAAGGCCAGACCATGGCCTGGCAGAGCCTGCCGGTGCAGGTGCAGCCGGTGTTGCCCGGCACGATACCGGTGCTGGCATGGATGGCCCAGGAGCAAGGCTACCTGCAGGCCACGCAC
>JBBQMM010000255.1:0-6615 GCA_038328935.1 Burkholderiales bacterium | reverse complement strand
GAGGCTGGCGGCTGGCGGGGCTGACATGCGCAGGCCCCGGGCTGGTGTGGCGGGCGCTTGTTTGAACTGCGATACCTCAACAGGGCCGGGGGCGCGCGGTCGGTCCGGAAACGGCAGTTGCACGCAATTCGAGTACACCTTGGGAGTGGGACCGGGTGGTGGTGAACGTCAACGGCCGGGCGCGCCTAGTCTCTGGCTTGGCGGACGGCAAAGGCGTGGGCTGGCCTGCCCGGGCCCTCAACTGCAGCGGCATTCGCTGCGCTGCGGCTGCCTACTGATTCTCGGCCTTGTGGCCCTCTGCCAAAACTCACTGCGCTCCCTACGGTCGCTTCGTTCAGACAGTCGCCATGCGTCAGATGTGGATGCGCGCTGCGCGCGTGGCCAGAAAGCCTGCGCTTGTCAGCTCTGCTGATGCGCACCCGGGCAGGCCCGCCCCCGCCTTTGCAGGCAGCGGTGATGGTGCTCGTTCTGTCAGTGGGGTCGCCAGGGGTCCGTGAAATTTCTTGCAAGGGTCACTGGGCGCCTTTGCCAGAAATTAGTTGAGGCTTAAATTATCATCTTGAACACCGCGCTTGCGGCACCACCCATGAAGGCACCCAGCGCATGAAGATCGTCTGTATCGGGGGCGGCCCCTCCGGCTTGTATTTCGGCTTGCTGATGAGAAAACTGGGGCTTGAACGCGGGCTGCGGCACGACATCACGGTGGTCGAGCGCAACAAGCCGTACGACACCTTCGGCTGGGGCGTGGTGTTCTCCGACGCCACCATGGACAACATGCGCCAGTGGGACAAGGAGTCGGCCGACGCCATCGAACAGTCCTTCGCACACTGGGACGATATCGAACTGCAATTCAAGGGCCGCGTCATCCGCAGCGGCGGCCACGGCTTCGTGGGCATCGGGCGCAAGAAGCTGCTGAACATCCTGCAGGCGCGCTGCGAAGTGCTGGGCGTGAAGCTGGTGTTCGAAAGCGAAGCCGGTGCCGACGGTGGCGCGCCCGATGCCGAATACCCCGACGCACACCTCATCGTGGCGAGCGACGGCGTCAACTCGCGCGTGCGCACGCACCACGCCGCCGTGTTCAAGCCCGATATCGTGACGCGGCCGAACCGCTTCATCTGGCTGGGCACCAAGAAGCTGTACGAGCCGTTCACCTTCATCTTCGAAAAAACCGAACACGGCTGGTTCCAGGCCCATATCTACAAGTTCGACAGCAGCACCAGCACTTTCATCGTCGAGTGCCCTGAACACGTGTGGCTGGCGCATGGGCTGGACCAGGCCGATGTCGACACTTCGGTGGCCTTTTGCGAAAAGCTGTTCGCCAAAGACCTGCAAGGCGAAAAGCTGCTGTCCAACGCGCGCCACCTGCGTGGTTCGGCGTGGTTGAACTTTCAGCGCGTGAACTGCGAACAGTGGTCGCTGTTCAACGGCAACAGCCATGTGGTGCTGATGGGCGACGCGGTGCACACGGCGCACTTCGCCATCGGGTCGGGCACCAAGCTGGCGCTTGAAGACGCCATCGAACTGACGCGCTTGTTCAAGGAGATGGGCGACTCGTCCGCCAACATTGCGCCGGTGCTGGAAAAGTACCAGGCGGCGCGGCGCATCGACGTGCTGCGGCTGCAAAACGCAGCCTGGAACGCGATGGAGTGGTTCGAGGTCTGCGGCGAACGCTACTGTGACCAGCTCGAACCCGAGCAGTTCATGTACAGCATGTTGACGCGCAGCCAGCGCATCAGCCACGAGAACCTGCGGCTGCGCGACAAGGGTTGGCTGGATGGTTTCGAGCAGTGGTTCGACGCCCGCGCCGGGCTGCAGACGCCGGTGCGCGACGCCGCCGGGCCGCCCCCAGGCGGCGCCGCCCCCTCGGGGGGTGGCGAGGCTCGCGGCATGGCCGCGTCCGCAGCTTGGGGGCTCACTACCACGCCGCCCATGTTCACGCCCTACAGCCTGCGCAGCGTGACGCTGAAGAACCGCATCGTGGTGTCGCCGATGGCGCAGTATTCCTGCGTCGACGGCCTGCCCGGCGACTTCCACATGGTGCACCTGGGTGCGCGCGCCATGGGCGGCGCGGGCATGGTGATGGTGGAAATGACCTGCCCCACGGCTGATGCGCGCATCACGCCTGGTTGCCCGGGTTTGTGGAACGACGCGCAGCGCGATGCCTTCAAGCGCATCGTCGACTTCGTGCACCAGGGCAGCACGGCCAAGATTGCGCTGCAGATCGGCCATGCGGGCCCGAAGGGCAGCACCAACGCGCCGTGGCAGGGCGCGGGTGCCGACCAGCCGCTGGCCGAAGGCAACTGGCCGCTGCTGGCGGCGTCAGCCGTGCCTTACCTGCGTGACGGTGCAGTGCCCCGGGCGATGACGCGCCCCGACATGGACCGTGTGCGCGACGACTTCGTGCGCAGCACGCAGCTGGCCGCGCAGGCCGGCTTCGACTGGCTGGAGCTGCACTGCGCGCATGGCTACTTGCTGTCCAGTTTCATCTCGCCCCTGACCAACCAGCGCACCGACGCCTACGGCGGCAGCCTGGAGAACCGCTTGCGCTACCCGCTGGAGGTGTTTGCTGCCGTCCGTGCGGCCTGGCCCGAGCACTTGCCGATCTCGGTACGCATCTCGGCGCACGACTGGGTGGAAGGTGGCATCACACCGGCCGACGCGGTGCAGATTGCGCGCGCCTTCAAGGCCGCCGGCGCCGACATGATCGACTGCAGCTCGGGCCAGGTCAGCGCCGACCAGAAACCCAGCTACGGCCGCATGTACCAGACGCCGTTCGCCGACCGCATCCGCAACGTGGCGGGCATCGCCACCATCGCGGTGGGTGCCATCAGCGAAGCCGACCATGTGAACAGCATCATCAGCGCGGGCCGTGCCGACCTGTGCGCGGTAGCGCGGCCGCACCTGGCCAACCCGGCATGGACGCTGCAGGAAGCGGCCAGGATCGGCTTTACCGGCACGGTTTGGCCGCCGCAGTACGTCAGCGGCAAGTCGCAGATGGAATCGTTGTTCCAGCGCGCCAAGGCGGGTGCCGGCTGATGTCTGAAAAGCTGTCTGCAAAGCTGTCTGAAAAGCTGTCCGCAATGCTCCAGACACCACCGAACCCGAACGCATGGTTTGCAAGCCAGTGCGAAATCGACTCTCAGAGGCTGACATGACCGAAGCAACAGTTCCCCGCGTCGACGCCACACTCACCGCCGGCAACCGCCGCGCGTTGGCGCCCTACCAGGCTCAACACTTTCTGTGGCAGGTCGAAGGCGGCGTCGGCACCATCACGCTGAACCGCCCCGAGCGCAAGAACCCGCTCACCTTCGACAGCTACGCCGAACTGCGCGACCTGTTCCTGGCCCTGCGCCACGCCAGTGACGTGCACGTGGTGGTGGTGCAGGGCGCGGGCGGCAACTTCTGCAGCGGCGGCGACGTGCACGAGATCATCGGCCCGCTGATCCAGCTGAAGGCGCCCGAGCTGCTGATGTTCACGCGCATGACTGGTGAACTGGTGAAGAACATGCGCCACTGCCCGCAGCCCATCGTGGCCGCGGTGGACGGCGTGTGTGCCGGCGCCGGCGCCATCCTGGCGATGGCCAGCGACCTGCGCCTGGGCACGGCGCGCAGCAAGACGGCGTTCCTCTTCAATCGCGTGGGCTTGGCGGGATGCGACATGGGCGCCTGCGCGATGCTGCCGCGCATCGTGGGCCAGGGCCGCGCCAGCGAATGGCTGTACACCGGCCGCGCGCTGGCCGGAGCCGAAGCCGAGCGCTGGGGTTTTTACAACCGCCTGGTGGAACCCGAGGCGCTGGCTGCCGAAGCGTTGGCGCTGGCGCGCGACATCGCCGCCGGCCCCACCTTTGCCAACGGCATCACCAAGACCATGCTGCACCAGGAATGGGACATGAGCATCGATGCCGCGATCGAGAGCGAAGCCCAGGCCCAGGCGCTGTGCATGCTGAGCGAAGACTTCGGCCGCGCCTACCGTGCGTTTGTCGCCAAGAGCAAGCCGGTGTTCGAAGGCAACTGAAGCGAAGGCCTGGCAATGAACCCGTTGGAACACCTGGGCTGGCCGTTCTTCGAACCCCGCCATCGCGACTTTGCGCTGGCGCTGGATGCCTGGGCGCGAGACACCGTGCGTGACGTGCACAGCGCCGACGTGGATGCGCAGTGCCGGCAACTCGTGCAGCAACTGGGCAGTGGCGGCTGGCTGCGCCACGCGGTGGCGGGCACGGCCCATGGCGGCGCGGTGGACGTCATCGACACCCGAATGTTGTGCCTGGCGCGCGAGACGCTGGCGCGTCACAACGGCCTTGCCGACTTTGCTTTTGCGATGCAGGGCCTGGGCTCGGGTGCGATATCGCTGGCGGGCACGGCCGAGCAGAAGGCGCGCTGGCTGCCGCAGGTGGCGGCAGGGCAGGCCATCTGCGCTTTCGCGTTGAGCGAGCCTGATGCCGGCTCTGACGTGGCAGCCATGCAGTGTTCAGCGCGAGTCGAAGGCGACCAGGTCGTGATCGACGGCGAAAAGACCTGGATCAGCAACGGCGGCATCGCCGACTTCTATGTCGTCTTCGTGCGCACCGGCGAGGCACCCGGCGCGCGCGGTATCAGCGCCTGCATCGTCGAGGCCGGCACGCCCGGCCTCGAGATCGCCGAGCGCATCGAGGTGATCGCCCCGCACCCGCTGGCGCGGCTGCGCTTCAGCAACTGCCGCGTGCCGCTGAGCCAGCGCATCGGCGCTGCCGGCGAAGGCTTCAAGTTGGCGATGCGCACGCTGGACGTCTTTCGCACCAGCGTGGCGGCCGCCGCGCTGGGCTTCGCACGGCGCGCGATGGAAGAAGGCCTGGCGCGCGCCAAGAGCCGGCCGATGTTTGGCCAGCACCTGGCTGACTTTCAATTGACCCAGGCCAAGCTGGCGCAGATGGCGCTGACCATCGACAGCGCTGCGCTGCTGGTGTACCGCGCCGCCTGGGAACGCGACCAGGGCAGAGTTGTCACGCGCCAGGCGGCGATGGCCAAGCTGGCCGCCACCGAAGGCGCGCAGCAGGTCATCGACGCCGCGGTGCAACTCTTCGGCGGCCTGGGCGTCGTCAGCGGCGTGCCGGTGGAGCGCCTGTACCGCGAGATTCGCAGCCTGCGCATCTACGAAGGCGCCTCCGAGGTGCAGCAACTCATCATCGGCCGCGATCTGATCAAGGAAAACCCATGAGCCTGACCGACCGCCCGCAAGGCGAATACCGCAGTGCGCAGCACGAAGGAACTCCCATGAGCAAGCAGGTCATACAGCCGGCCCACTGGGCGCGCCCCAAGGGCTACGCCAACGGGGTGATGGCCAGCGGGCAGCAGCTGTTCATCGCCGGCATGATCGGCTGGGACGCGCAGGGCCAGTTCCATACCGACGACCTGGTGGGCCAGGTGCGGCAGGCGCTGCACAACGTGGTGGACGTGCTGGCGGCGGCAGGTGCCGAGCCCGTGCACATCACGCGCATGACCTGGTACCTCACCGACAAGCGTGAGTACCTGGCGCGTGGCCGCGAGATAGGTGCCGTATTCCGTGAGCTGATCGGTGACTTCGGCATCGCGATGACCGCGGTGCAGGTGGTAGCCTTGATCGAAGACCGGGCGCAGGTGGAAATTGAAGTTACTGCGGTGATCGGCCCCAACCCCGATCTGTATTGAATTCCGCCTCCCTCTCCGCCTCCCTCTCCGCCTCCCTTTCCGTCTCCTTCCCCGACCACGCCCTGGTCCGAACTTAAGGAATTTCACGATGGCCACCACCCAGAAGGCAAGCTTCCATTGGGACGACCCGCTGCTGCTGGAGCAGCAACTCACCGACGACGAACGCCAGGTGCGTGAAGCCGCCAACGCTTACTGCCAGGACAAGCTGGCCAGCCGCGTGGTCGAAGCCTTCCGCAAGGAAGAAACCGACATCAGCATCTTCCGAGAGATGGGTGAACTGGGCCTGCTCGGGGCCACCATCCCCGAGCAATACGGCGGCGCTGGCCTGAACTACGTTTGCTACGGCCTGGTGGCGCGCGAAGTGGAACGTGTGGACAGCGGCTACCGCAGCATGATGAGCGTGCAAAGCTCGCTGGTGATGCTGCCCATCTACCAATTCGGCACCGAAGCCCAACGCCAGAAGTACCTGCCCAAGCTGGCCAGTGGCCACTGGATCGGCTGCTTCGGCCTTACCGAGCCCGACCACGGCAGCGACCCCGGCAGCATGGTCACGCGCGCCAAGGCGGTGGCAGGCGGCTACCAGCTGACGGGCAGCAAGATGTGGATCAGCAATTCACCCTTTGCCGATGTCTTCGTGGTGTGGGCCAAGGACGACGCCGGCGCCATCCGCGGCTTCATCCTGGACAAGGGCATGAAGGGCCTGAGCGCACCGAAGATTTTGGGCAAGGTGGGCTTGCGCGCCAGCACCACGGGCGAGATCGTGATGGACAGCGTGTTCGTGCCCGAAGAGAACGCGTTCCCCGACATCCGCGGCCTCAAAGGCCCGTTCACCTGTTTGAACAGCGCGCGCTACGGCATTGCCTGGGGCGCACTCGGCGCAGCCGAAGACTGCTTCTTTCGCTCCCGCCAATATGTGATGGACCGCCAGCAGTTCGGCCGCCCGCTCGCCGC
>JBBQMM010000254.1:0-6619 GCA_038328935.1 Burkholderiales bacterium | reverse complement strand
CGCAGCCGGCGCACGCTGCCGCTGTCCTGTGCCCCGGTGGTGTGGGCGCGAAACGGTCCCCAGCCGTCCTGCGCCACGGCATCTTCGAACACCGCATTCACCGCAGCAATCACCTCGGGTGCATTGCGCCGGGTGTGGTCGCAGCTCAGCAGCAGACCATCCAGACCATCGACGACAAATTCCTGCGCGGCCAGAAAGACCCGCGGCTCGGCGCCCCGAAAGCGGTAGATGCTTTGTTTGGGGTCACCGACGATGAAGACACCGGGTGGACGCTGGCCGCTGGCGCCTCCGCCCGCCCCCGCGTACGACGACAACCAGGACTGCAAGGCCTGCCACTGCAGCGGGCTGGTGTCCTGGAACTCGTCGATCAGCACCTGGCGCACCTGCTGGTCCAGCCTCTCCTGCACCCAGCCCGAGATTTCGGTATCGCCCAGCAGCGACTCCGACGCGCGTTCAAGGTCGGCCATGTCGACCAACCCCCGTTCTCGCTTCAGCGCCGCGTATTCGGCCAGCAGCACCCGCGCCAGGCGCAGCATCGCCGTGTGGTCGATGTGAGCGTTGTGCTGCAGGCGCATCTGCTGCAGCGCGAGCAGCGCATCGGCGGCCTGGCCCAAGGCCGCACTCGTGCCCAGGTGCTGACGCAGCGTGCCCTTCTGCGTGAACAAGGCTTCCCAGGCGGCATCGAAGGCGGCTGCGGCGGTGGCCGCCAGTGTCGCATCCAGCAACCCCTGTGCGGCCTTGCGCGGCGTGGCCTTGTCAGAACGGCCCAGCTCACGCGCCAGGCCCTGCAGCAGCGCTTGCAACGGCGGCTCCAGCAGCAGTTCGTCCGGATGCGCCAAGCCTTCGCAGTCGGCCCAATAGGCACTGGCCGGCGGCACCGCGTCGGCGGCCGTGCCGGCTTCATCGGCGCGCGTCAGCTCCGCGCCGCGTGACCAGGCGGCGTCCAGCCACTGTTGCACCGCGTGGCGGCGGTGGCGCCCCACCAGCGCCAGGTAGTCGGCGCGCAGGGCGGGGTCGTCCTGCACGCGACGATGGAAACGGCGGTACAGCGAGGCCCTGAGAACGGCCGTGTCTTCGATCAGCTCGTAGCTGGACGGCAGGTTCAGCGCCTGCACCACCTGCAGCGGTGCGTGGGCCAGCAACTGCACGAACCAGCCGTGAAAGGTGCGCACCTCCACGCTGCGGCCGCCCTGCAACAAGCGGCCCTTCAGTGCCCCCAGCGCCGGCGCCAGCGCTTGAGCATCGCTGCTGCCCAGGCCGCGCTCGCACAGCGCCTGCACACGCTGACTGTGGCTGCTGCTCGCATCGCTGAAGGCCTGCAGCCACTCTTCCAGGCGCGCGCGCATCTCGCCCGCCGCCTTGCGCGTGAACGTGACGGCCAGGATGTGCTGCGGCTCGGTGCCGGCCAGCAGGGCCCGCAGGATGCGCGAGACCAGCATCCACGTCTTGCCGGCACCCGCGCAGGCCTCGACGACGACACAGCGCGCCGGATCGCAAGCCGCGGCATAGAAAGCCGCGGGCGCAACCGTCTGGCCATCGATGCGGTAGGCCGGCGTGCTCATCAGGCAACCTCCGTGCTGCGCACTGCGAGATTCGCCTTGGGGCGGCCCGGCGTGCTCATGCTTCCTGCCGGCCCCAGTGGTCGCGCCGGCACAGCCCGCGCGCTTCGCAGGTCTCGCAAACGGCACCTTCGCCCAGCGCCAGCATCGGCTCGCCCTGGCGCAACCGCAACCATTCACCGGCCAGCGACTGCACCATGATCCGGGCGGTGTGGGCCACCTGCGGGTGCTCGATGACCTTCGGCGCCTTGGCATCGTCAAGCGCCAGGTAACACGCTTGCAGGTCGGCGTCATCGGCGCCTTGCGGGTCAGGCTGTGCGGTGCCCAGCAGCGCCGCGTAAAACGCCAGCTGGGTGTCTTCCAGGGGTTGCTTGACCTTGCGTGCCAGTGCAGCAGCGTCGCCCGTCTTGTAGTCGATGATCTGGCGCTGCCCGTCCGGGCCGTGGTCCAGCCGGTCGAGCCGGCCGCGCAGATGAGTGCCGGCCAGCTCGTCGCCCTGGCGCTCATGATCGGTTTCGCCATCGGCCCAGAACCAGCCCTGCGCTTCGCGCGTGGCCAACCAGGCCAGATAGGCAGGGCTGAAGTGTTCGAAGCTGGCGCGCCAGGGCAGCAGTTCGGCTTCGTCCAGCGCCAGCTTGCGTGTGGCCCAGGCAGCAGCCACCTGCAGCTGCGGCGCAGCGCTCTCGCGGTAGTCGCGTTCGCTGTGAAAGCGGTGCAACACCTCGTGCAGCCAGTTGCCGTAGTCACGCTTGGCCAGCGCCGAGTCCAGTTCTTCGGGGTCGTCCAGACGCAGCACGGCGCGCGCAAAGAACCGGTACGGGCATTGCCGGTAGACATCCAGCTGGCTGGCACTCAGGCGGCTGGGCAGGTCCATCGGCGCGCTCGGCGCCGGGTGCGCCACCGGCTGCAGCGGCACGGCGCGGGTGTCGGCCAGCCAGGGCTGCCAGCCGGTGGCTAGCGCCGCAGGCGCGCAAGACTGCAGCAGCCACGCCAGGTCGGGGCTCTCGGACAGCGGCTCGCCCGCGTCGCGCAGCCGCCTCGTGAAGGCCACGGGCCCGCCACGCATCAGCTGCAACAGCGCCAGCCGCTGCATCAGGTGCCGGTGACGGATATCGGGCATGCCCAGCAGCCTGGACAGCTGGGGGCCGATGAGGGCGGCCTGCGAGGCCGGACTGCCCAGCTGCCGATGATCGGCACCGGGCACCACCACCTGACCAAAGCGGCGCCCGAAAGCGCGTGCCAGCGGCGTCAGCACGACCTGCGCGTGCTCGTCGGGCAGCGGCAGGTACGGCGACTGCTCCAGCGTGCCGGCGGCCCATGACACAAACCCTGACAGGTTGAACCGGGTGGCTTGCGCGGCCTGTTCCCATGCAGCAACTGCCGTGCCCTGCAAGCGCAAGGCCGCCAGCACCTGGCGGCCGGCAGGGTCGGCATCCAACTGCGCCAAGCTGCCGTCGGACTCCAGCAGCGCGCGCACCAGCTCCAGCCAGTGCTGCAGCGATCTCGCCGGCGCCTGGGCCAGCGGCAACAGATGCGTGATCACCGCGTGCCAGCAACGGGCGGCCGCAGCGCGGTCTGCGACGCGGCGGCGGCCACGCCACAAGGATTCCAGCGCGTCGATCTGCCCAGCAGCAGCCAGGGGTGCATCCGGTCCCCAACCCTTGAGCCAGTCCAGCACCGCATCGCGGCAAGCGCTGGGGCAGTCCTGCGCGGGCAGGCCGGCAGCGACACCGCTGCCCTGCATGGCCTGAGCGGCGTGCAACAGCGCCATCACCCGCGCCCCACTGGGCGTGGTGGCCAACAACCAGCCGGTTTCGTCGAGCACCGGCAACTGCTGGCGGTCCAGCAGCGCACGCACGCGACGGATGAGTGCGCGGTCGACGGCCACCAGCGCCACCGGCACTCGCCCCTCGTTCACAGCGTCGACCACCAGCGCGGCAGCCGCCTGCGCCTCGGCCTCGAAGTCGTCGCACACCCAGCGCCGGGTTGATTGCAGCGCTGTTGCCTGACCCGCCAGACCAGCGAAGACCGCGGGCGGCGCAACGCCCTCCCAGTCCAGAGGCGGGTCCAGGTCGAGCCACAAAGCCGGGGATGCACTCGCCAGTGCCACGGCATCGGCCACGGTGTCGACGCCGCCGAGTCGCACCACCAGCCAGGCCGACGGTTGCAGCGCGTGCAGGTGGTCGCTGTGCGCCGCCGAACCCTGGCAAGAGGCTGCAGCCCATTCCAGCGCCAGCCCCAGCAAGCGCGATTCGAGGGCTGCCGCGGCCAACCCGCCCATCGTCTGTGCCACGCCAGCGCGGGCTTGCGCCCAGAAAGCCTCGCGCTGCGCCCGCGGCTGGCCCGCCGCAGCGGCCATCAGGGCCTGCGCGGCGTCGACCACCGAGGTAACCAGGTGCTCGAAGGTCAGCGGGTCTTGTTGCGCGATGGCGGCTGACGAGCGCTGGCTGCGCAACAAGAGGCCGGCGTGCAGGCGGTCCAGCACGGGGTCACCGCAGCACAGGCCCGGCAGTGCATCCTCCGGTGGGGCCAGGCTGGCGCCCAGCGTGAGCGTGGTTTCCACGCGCACCTGCCAGCCTCCGGCTTGTGCAAACGCCTGGCGCAGCGGCGGCAGCAAGGCTGCAAAGGGCAACAGCACCACGGCGTCACGCTCGTGCAGACCCTGGTGTGCCAACCACTGGCGGATTTGTTGCGCCAGTTCGGCCCAGACCGTGGTCAGCGACCAGCCCTGCTCGATGCGGACGACTTGTTTGGTGACCATTCAGGGCTGGGCCGGTTGCTGCGCGCACGCTGCCGGTGCCCGTATGTCAAAATTCATTTCCTCGAACATTGTGCCCGCTGACAACGCCAGGATTCGTGCAGTCGCACGGAGAGCGCAGCGAAAGCCGGCGGACCACGGAGCCAACCCCATGAGCAGCGACCTTATCAAGCACGTTACCGACCAGTCTTTCGGCACCGAAGTGCTGCAGTCTGACAAGCCCGTGCTGGTGGACTACTGGGCCGAGTGGTGCGTCCCATGCAAGATGATTGCCCCCATCCTGGACGAAGTTTCCAAGGACTACGATGGTCGGCTGCAAGTAGCCAAGATGAACGTGGACGAGAACCGCGAGATTCCCGGCAAATACGGCATCCGCGGCATTCCCACGTTGATGCTGTTCAAGGGCGGCGAGCTCGCCGCTACCAAAGTTGGCGCACTGAACAAGTCGCAACTCACCGCTTTTCTCGACGGTCATCTATAATGCGATTCAACGGTGGCTGATGTTTGAAGCTGCCGTCTGAACCGCCTCCACGCACTGCCCTGTCCGGCCACCGCCGGTTCCAGCCGGCCTGATGCGTGGCCTCGGCGAACTTCCACCTGTATCTTGACGTGCTTTTACGCGGCAGCGTGCCGCGCGAGAGCGCCTGAACAGCGTTGGAACCGCCTGCCACTGACCGGGGTGCCTGATGCATCTGTCCGAACTCAAAGCCTTGCCGATTGCCGATCTGATCCAGATGGGCGAAACGCTGGAAATCGAAAACGTGCAGCGCCTGCGCAAGCAGGAACTGATGTTCGCGATCATGAAAAAGCGCGCCCGGGGTGGCGAGCAGGTGTTTGGCGACGGCGTGCTGGAAGTGTTGCCCGACGGCTTCGGCTTCCTGCGCAGCATCGAAGCGAGCTACATGGCGTCCACCGACGACATTTATCTGTCTCCCAGCCAGGTTCGACGCTTCAACCTGCACACGGGCGATAACGTCGAGGGTGAAGTGCGCGTGCCCAAGGACGGCGAACGCTACTTCGCGCTGGTCAAGGTCGACCGCGTGAACGGCATCACGCCAGAGGAGTGCAAGCACAAGATCATGTTCGAGAACCTGACTGCGTTGTTCCCGACGCAGCAGTTCAAACTGGAACGTGACGTCAAGGCCGAAGAGAACATCACCAGCCGCATCATCGATCTCATCGCGCCCATCGGCAAAGGCCAGCGCGCCTTGCTGGTGGCACAGCCCAAGACCGGCAAGACGGTGATGATGCAGCACATCGCCCATGCGCTGGTGGCCAACCACCCCGAGATCCACCTGATCGTGCTGCTGGTCGACGAGCGGCCCGAAGAAGTGACCGAAATGCTGCGCACGGTGCGCGGCGAGGTCATCAGTTCCACCTTCGATGAACCGGCCGCACGCCACGTGCAGGTGGCCGAGATGGTGATCGAGCGCGCCAAGCGCCTGGTGGAACTGAAGAAGGACGTGGTCATCCTGCTGGACAGCATCACGCGCCTGGCGCGCGCCTACAACAACGTGTTGCCGTCCAGTGGCAAGCTGCTCAGCGGCGGCGTCGACGCCAACGCCCTGCAGCGTCCCAAGCGCTTCTTCGGTGCCGCGCGGAACACCGAAGAGGCCGGCACGCTGACCATCATCGGCACCGCGCTGGTGGACACCGGCTCCAAGATGGACGAGGTGATCTACGAGGAATTCAAGGGCACCGGCAACTGCGAGATTCACCTCGACCGCCGGATGGCCGAAAAGCGCGTCTACCCTTCGATCTTGATCAACAAGAGCGGCACCCGGCGCGAAGAACTGCTGCTCAAGCCCGAGATCCTGCAAAAGAGCTGGATCCTGCGCAAGCTGCTGTACCCGATGGACGAGATCGAAGCGATGGAGTTCATCCTCGAGAAGATGAAAGCCAGCAAGAACAACCACGACTTCTTCGACATGATGCGGCGCGGCGGCTGAATTCGCGCGCTGTATAATTTTGGGTTGCCAGTATCAGACTGGTAATGGTCCACCTCCTGGAAAGTGCGCACACCGCTTGAGGTGCTGCGTGGCTGCCGACCTTGAACAAAGCACGAACAAAGGTTTCCCATGAAAGACGGCATTCACCCCAATTACAGAGACGTCTGCTTTCAAGACCTCTCCAACGGCTGGACCTTCGTCACCCGCTCTTGCGCATCGACCAGGGAAATGATCAAGCTGGAAGACGGCCGTGACCTGCCGCTGATCAAGCTCGAATCCACCAGCGAAACGCACCCGTTCTACACCGGCACGCAAAAGAGCATCGACAACCTGGGTGGCCGCGTCGAGAAGTT
>JBBQMM010000253.1:0-6629 GCA_038328935.1 Burkholderiales bacterium | reverse complement strand
CACACCGCCTCCGGGCACCTGTTCAACGCCGGGTCTCGGTCACGTATACCCTGAGCGCGCGCATCGGCCGCAGGCCGCACCACACTGCACGCCGCCGGCCGCCCGGGCGACGCTGCGGCGCCCTACACCACGCTGTCGCGCCTGCTGCAGGCGCTGGCGGGCGAAGCCACGACCCTGGATGCGCCACACCGCGCGGCGCTGTCGCTGTTGTGGTCGCCGGACGATGCGGTCCAGGATTCAACTGCACAAGAGCCTGGCGGCGGGCCGCCGCGCCCGCATCGCCCAGCGCACAGTCTGACGCCAGGAGCACTGCAAAGGGCCGTGGCTGCGCTGCTGCAGCAGTCGGCGGTGCACACCCTGGCGCTGGACGACTTGCACTTCAGTGACGACGCCACGCTGGATCTGGTGGCCGGGCTGATCGCTGGCCCCATGGTGGACCCCATGGTTCGCCACTCGGTTGGCCACCCGGTTGGCATGATGGCCGGGCAAGATGCCGGCCCGGTTGCTGATCAAGCGGCCCAAACCCCGTTGCGCTGGCTGCTGGCGTCGCGCCCCGCTGAAGCTTCCGGCGCCGCGCAACGCCTGGTGCAAGGCCTGGTTGAAGTGCAACGCCTGCACACCGTGACGCTGACGGCGCTGGACGCCGCCGCGGTGTCGCAGCTGGTGGATTCGCTGGGCATCCCGGGCCTGCAGTCGCATGAACCCATGCCGTGCACAGCCGTCGCACCGCTGCGTGCTCCGGGTTCGCCATCGGCGGCCGCGCCAGGGCCTTCGCTGGCCTCATCGCTGGTGCGTCACACGGGCGGCAACCCGCTGTTCTTGCTCGAAACACTGAAGCTCGGCCTGACCGATGGCAGCCTGCTGGCAGGCCGCTTGCCGCACCCGCAGGCGGTGGGCAGCCTGATCGAGCGGCGGCTGCGCCAGTTGAGCCCACGCGCGCTGTCACTGGCGCGCGTGGCGGCAGTGGCGGGCCTGGACTTCGATGTCGAACTGGCCGAACGCGCCACCGCCACGCCGGCCGTCGAACTGGCCGACGCCTGGGCCGAACTGGAACAAGCCCAGGTGCTGCGCGACAGCAGCTTTGCACACGACCTGGTGTGTGA
The DNA here is from genome assembly GCA_038328935.1 of Burkholderiales bacterium. Taxonomy (GTDB): domain Bacteria; phylum Pseudomonadota; class Gammaproteobacteria; order Burkholderiales; family Burkholderiaceae_C; genus Rubrivivax. Next base: position 5,526 of record JBBQMM010000253.1, on the reverse strand, counting down.
CGCCGTGCTGCGCACGTTGCCCGGCGCCGTGGCGCGCCACCTGCACGGCGTGACCGCCGCCTGGCTGGCCGAACGTCAGGCCGAACACCAGGCTGAACACCAGGCCGAACCCGCCCGCGTGGCCCGGCATTGGCTGGCCGCCGCGCAGCCCCAGCGCGCCCTGGCGCCGCTGCTGCAGGCCGCGCAGCGCGCCAGCCAGGCGGTGCGTCCTGCCGAAGCGTTGGCGCTCTATGAGCAGGCGCGCGCCATCCACGAAAGCAATGCCCAGCCCGCTGAAGAAGCGGCCGTGCTGTTCAAGATGACCGAGTGCCTGCGCCTGGTGGAAGACCCGGCACAGACGCAGCGCGTGCTGGACCGTCTGCAAGCCATCGCCAGCGACGACGGCGACCGTGCGCGCGGCTGGCTGGCGGCGTCCCGACTGGCCAACGAGATGCGCCATATGGACGAGGCCCTGCAGCACGCCCGCCAGGCGCTGGCCTGCGCACAGGCGCATGGCGAGGCCGAACTGATCGGCCGCAGCCGCCTGCAACTGGCGGTGGTGCTGGGCGAACTGATGCAGGGCGACGAAGCGCAGCTGCACCTGGAGGCTGCGCGCAGCTGGGCGCAGAAGGCTCCGTTTGCGCTGCGTTACGAATTCCACCACTGCGCCGCCCTGGTGGCCATGCACCTGGAGAACTTCCCCGCCGCCGTGCACGCCTTCGAGCATCTACTGGCCGACCCCGAGACGCTGGCCGACCCGCACGACGAACTGCAACTGCACGGCAACCTGGCCGTGGCGCAGGCCGGCATGGGCGCGCTGCGCGCGGCGCTGGTCAGCGATGAAAGGCGCCGCTTGCTGGCCGCCCGCCATGGCGTCAGCGGTGTGTCGCAAAACTATCTGGAATTGAACGCCGCCACCTTGCTGCTGAACCTGGGCCGCTACCGCGAAGCGCTGGCTTTTCTGGAACAAGCCGATGCGCGCGCCGTACCCGACCAGGCCATGCTGCACCTGCGCTGGGCGACGCTGATGTTTCACCTGGGCCAGCACGCGCGTGCGTTGCAGCACATCACCCGCTGCGAGGCAGCCGAAACCGTGCACCCCATCATCAAGCTCACCGCCGGCTTGCTGCGGCTGCAGGTGCAGGCCGCCGGCGGCAACCCGGCGCCGCTGAGTGCTGCCCTGCTGGCACGCAGCACCGAACTGGCCGAGCAGGACCGGCGCCATGCCGCCTGGGTGCGGCGCGAACTGGTGTGCAGTGAATTTGCCGCACCCGAACAGGGGCTGGTGCACGCTGAACACGCCATCGACCGCGCCGCGCGTGCGCACCTGCACGGCCTGCGCCTGGCCGGCCACACGCTGCGCATGGAGCACGCGCTGGCGCTGGGCGACCTGCGACGGGCCCAAGCCGACGTGCCATTGGTACTGGCCCTGCGCGAAAGCTACGAGCCCACCAGCCTGTACCGCGCCCGCGTGGGCTGGGCGGCGGTGCGCGTGCTGCTGGCGCTGCGTGACCCACAGGCGCACACCCTCCTGGCCAGCGAAGTGGCGTGGGTGCGGCAGACAGCCAGCAGCCATGTGCCAGCGGCCTTTTGCGCATCGTTTCTGGAACGTAACCCGGTGAACCGGGACTTGCTGGCTGCCGCGACGCAACAGCGCCTGGGCGGCTGATGGCTGCAGGGTGCAAACACACCCCGCTCCTGAACCCCCCTAACTCCTTGGCAAGCAGACCCAACGACGTGACGGCTGCGTGACGGCCCGCTTTCTATCGTGACTTTCACCGGTGCATGGCGCACCACTGGAGCACGCACATGAACCGGATCAACATATTTCTTCGCCAGGCGCTGCGGGTCGGGCTGCTGGCAGCCGCGGCGGCCCTGGCCGCCTGCAGTGGCGGCGACGACGACAGCCCCGAGCCGCCACCGCCCAGCGTGGGCAGCGCCACGGTGGGCGCGGCGGGCGGCATGGTGCAAGGGCCTGATGGTGTGCGCCTGCAACTGCCCGCCAACGCCGTGGCGAGCGACGTGACGTTTCGCGTTGCACGCGACAGCGCCGGAGCGCCGCCACTGCCTGCCGGCGTGGAACTGGCCAGCGCCATTTACGCCATCACGCCACACGGCACGGCGTTCGAAGCCGCGGCCGCGGTGCAGATACCCATCGACGCCGCGCGCGCTGCGGGCCGCACCACCTTCTTGATGAAGGCCTCGCCCGACGGCACCTGGTCGGTGCTGGTGGACAGCACCACCACCACCACCACCACCACCACCGGGACCACCACCAGCACCACCACCACCACCGGCACGGCCCCATCAGCCAGCGCCCGCCGCGCCGCCATCGCATCGCTTTCTTACCTGGCCGTGGGCGTGTGCAGCGTGTCCGAACCGGGTGGCCTTTTTGCGCAGGCCTGCCCCGGCGGCCACACCCTGGCCTGGACGCTGCTGGACAGCAGCGGCGCGGTGATACCGGTGCAGCAAGACGAGTCCACTGGCGCCACGCCGCCGGTGCTGACCGTGACCACGCCCACAACGCTGAACCTGCGCATGACCTACACCCGCCCGGCCGGCATCAACCGCATCGACCGGCTCGACACCGGCACGCTGGCTCAGGCGTCGGGCGGACTGGTGCTGCTGCGCGAGCCCGGCATCACCTTTTCGGCCAGCGCACCGCGCTGGGAAGAAGTCAACAGCAGCAGCTTCACCCGCACCTTCACCGTCGCCATCGACCCGGCGCGTGTCAACGGCGCCGGCAACGCCAACGGCACCGTGCGCCGGCTGCGCGCGCAGGTGCATGCCGCACAGCCCGCGGCGGGCGTCTTCGGTGGCGCGGTGTGGGACTACGACTCTTTCATACCCATCCGCGTGCGCCATGTGGGTGTGTTGCCCAGCGTCACGCCGCCGCTGCCCGCCAACCCCTCGGTGGCTGAAAACAACAGCTTCACGCTGCAGAGCACGGCCAGCGGTGCCAACAACCTGGGCTACGAATGGCGCTACTACAACAACGCACAGGACACTGCCCTGCGCGCAGCAGAGGGCACCAACAACCAGCCGCTGTACACCAGCCCGGCCGCACCGCTGGCCTGGAACGGGCGCCTGTACTACGTGCACGTGTGCGGCACCAGCGGCACCCCCGCGGTCAGCGCCTGTGTCGACAGCCTGGCGTCGCCGTTGACCGTCACCGCCTCTGTGCAACTGGTGGCCTTCACCAGCCAGCCGGCGGCACGCGACATCGTGGAAGGCGAAGGCACCACCTTCGTCGCCGCCGCAACCGGCACCCCGTCGCCCACCCTGCGCTGGCACATCGGCGTCACCTGCCGCAACCAGCCGCTGCTGGGCCGCAGCTGCACGGGCACACCGCTGGCCGACGGCGCCGGCAGCGGCGCGCTGCAGGGTGCCAGCATCAGTGGCAGCGGCAGCGGCACATTGACGCTCGCCACCGTGCCGCTATCGGCCCACGGCAGCACCGTGGCGCTGCAGGCGCAACAAGCCGGCATTGCCAACGCCTCCTGGAGCGAGGTCGCCACGCTGAGCGTGCGCGTCCGCCCGCTGGCGGCTGGCTTCGTGCAGCAGCTGATGACGCCACGCACGGTGCAACAAGGCAGCAGCGTCGACTTCAGCGCCGTGGTCAGCGGCACCGAGCCCGTCAACCGGCTGTGGGCCATCAACGGCACGGCCGTGAACGACGGGCCTTTGAACTCGGGTGCCTGCGCCGGTGCCAGCGTGCTGCGGGTGACGCCCGACGTGCTGCGCCTGAGCAACGTGCCGCTGCTGTGTGATGGCGCCGTCATCGGCCTGGGCATCGACAACGTGGCCACGCCGGCAGGCCAGCGCATCACGTCGACAGCGCAGCTCTTCGTCACCCCGCTGGCCGCTGCGCCCGTGTTCACCATGCACCCGGCCAGTGCCACGGTGGACGCCAATCTGGCCACCGCCGCCGGCAGCGCCAGCTTCAGCTTTGCGCTGGCAGCGGGCAACGGCAGCGTCGGCTGGCAGTGGCTGCTCAACGGCCTGCCCCTGGCCAACGGCAGCGGGCTGGCCGCCAACGGTGTGCTGCAGACCGCCAGCGTCAGCGGGGCCAGCGGAACCCTGGGGGCCGGGGCCACCGGCACGCTGACCCTCAGCCAGGTGCCCCTGGCCGCCAACGGCGCCACACTGAGCGTGCAGGTGACACGCACGGTGTCCAACCAGGGCGCAGCCACCACCAGCCAGGGCGCCACGCTGAGCGTGAACCCCGGCGTGGTGGGCAACGCACTGACCGCCACACAGGTGGTGGCCGGCCACGAATGGAGTCTGGTGCTGCGGCCCGACCGCACGGTCTGGGCCTGGGGCTGGATGCACCGCGACAACGGCACGGTGCAGATTGCCAACCTGCCGCCGGCCAACCAGATGCTTCGCCCGCAGCAGATGTACCCCACCGCGCTGAGCGACGTGCACGCCGTCGCTGGCTGGTACGACAGCTTCTGGGCGCTGAAAGGCACGCCCGGCACCCACGCCAGCCGCGTGCTGCAATGGGGCAATGCACGCGACGGTGTCGACGGGCGCGGCACCGACGGCAACGGCAGCATCACCGGCGCAGCCCCGCAGAGCCGCTACAACGAAGCAGCGCCGGTGGAAGTGCTGGAGCGTGTGAACAACGTGGCGCAGCCCGTAGACCGCATTTGCGCCATCGCCGGTGGCGCCAGCCGGCTGTTGATGATTCGCGCCATCAGCGCCGCCGGCGCCACCACCGACTGCAACGCCGGCACGCCCAAGACCGTGTGGCTGGTGGGCTCCATGACGCCCATTCCCGGCCAGTCCAGCGGCGTGGCCTATGCAATGCCAGGGTTGCCGACGGATTCACCACCGGCACAGGTATTCTTCGGCCAGACCAGTTCAGGCAGCCCGCCTCTGGTGATTGCGCTGGAGGACGGCCGCCTGTTTGCCCACGGCAGCCACCTTTACAACGGCCTGGGCATGCCCTTGCCGCTGCCCGGCAGCGGCCAGGTGGGCAGCATCAGCGCGCCGCAGCAACTGCCGGCGGGCTGGGGCAGCGCGCGCAGCCTGGGCATGAGCTTTTACTACGCGCTGTTCGCGGTGCGGGCTGACGGCACGGTGGTGACGAGCGGCTACAACAACGCCAACGAACTGGGCCTGGGTGCGCTGGTGCAAGGCACGGTGACCAACGGACCGGTGCCGCTGCTGGCCGAGAGCTGCAGCAGCAATGCCTGCGTCGATGTGCTGACCGGCGTGTCGGCCATCGCCAGCAACAACGTCAACACCACGCTGGCGCTCAAGAACGGCCAGCTGCTGGGCTGGGGCAGCCATGCCAACGGTCTGCTCGGGGTCAGCGGCAGCAGCGGTAACCAGCCCTACCCGCGCAGCCTGACCGCATCGCCAACCGGCTTGACGGCTCTGTCGTCGTCCAACGCGCATGCGCTGGTCATCGGGCCCGGCAACGTGGTCTACAGCTGGGGCAGCGGCTTGCGCGGCGCACTGGGGGACGGGGTGGACGGCAGCCAGCGCCTGACGCCGCAAGCCGTGCTGCGCTGACGGCAGCGGCAGCGGCAGCGGCAG
>JBBQMM010000252.1:0-6635 GCA_038328935.1 Burkholderiales bacterium | reverse complement strand
TCCTGCGCCAGGCCAAACCGGGCGCGCGCATCGCGATGGCGGGCATGAAGTTCTTCCCCTGGTGGACCGGGCCGCTGAATGTCGTGGCCTGGCTGAAGAACCGGCCCTACAACGCCAAGGCTGCCGACCTGCGGCAACCCTGGAGCCACGTGCAGCCTTGGTGCGTTGATTTCAAGATGCAGTCCACCCAGGCGGGCATGGGTTATATCGCCCACGGGCGTCTGCACGCCACCGCTGTTGCGGCCGCCGCCGCGACCGCCACCACGGCCCCGCCTCGGCATAGCTTGAACGTCGCATGAGCACGCCGGGCCGTCCCAAGGCGAATACCGCAGTGCGCAGCACGGAGGTTTCCTGATGAGCACGCCGGGCCGTCCCAAGGCGAATACCGCAGTGCGCAGCACGGAGGTTGCCTGATGAACACCGTCTACGGCCACACCGATGCCGCTGCTGCCGGCGCCCCAGCCAGGCGCTACCAGGCGGTGCGTGCGCAGACCGTGGCGCTGGCAGCGACGCTGAGCGAGGCCGACTGCCAGGTGCAGCCGATGCCCGATGCCAGCCCCACGAAGTGGCATCTGGCGCATGTCACCTGGTTCTTCGAGACCTTCGTGCTCGAACGCTTCGAGCCCCATTTCAAGCCGTACCACCCGGCCTACCGCGTGCTGTTCAACAGCTACTACAACGGCGTCGGCGAACAGCACCCGCGCACGCAGCGCGGGCTGATGACACGGCCCTCACTGGCCGAGGTGCTGGCGTGGCGGCAGGCGGTGGACGAACGCATGCTGGCGCTGCTGGCCAACCACCCTGCGCCAGCGGTGCTGGAGGTGCTGGAAGTGGGGCTGCAACACGAACAGCAGCACCAGGAACTGATCCTCACCGACCTGTTGTACCTGTTGTCGTGCAACCCGTTGTCACCGGTGTACCGGCCTCGCTGGCCGCTGGCGCTGGTCTCGCCAGCCCCGCCGGTGGCGCAGCGCTGGGTCGGTCTGGTGGCCGGGCAGCCCGCATTGTCGCAAGCCGGCCATGCCGGCCCCGGCTTCGCCTTCGACAACGAAACGCCACGCCACCCCTGCCTGCTGCACCCGTATGAACTGGCCCGGCGCCTGGTCACCCACGGCGAGTGGCTGGCTTTCATCGACGACGGTGGCTACGCCAACCCGCGCTGGTGGCTGTCGGCGGGCTGGGACTGGGTGCGCAGCCAGCACATCGAGTCGCCCTTGTACTGGCGGCGCGTGGCCCACGGCAGCGACGCTGCCATCTGCAGCAACTGGCAGGTCTTCACCTTGCATGGCCAGGTGCCGCTGGACCCGCACACGCCCATCACGCACATCAGCTGCTTCGAGGCCGACGCCTTTGCCCGCTGGTGGTCGGCACAGCATCCCGCTCAGCCCGCCGCCCGCCTGCCCACCGAGTTCGAGTGGGAACACGCAGCGCAGCGCTACGCCGAGCCCGCGCTGGCCGCGGGCAACTTCCTGGAGTCGGGGGCGCTGCATCCGATGCCGGTGGCCGCGCGCTTCGATGGCCCGCTGCAATTGCTGGGCGATGTGTGGGAATGGACGGCCAGCAGCTACGCGCCCTACCCCGGCTTCCAGGCCTGGGAGGGCCCGGTGGGCGAGTACAACGCCAAGTTCATGGTCAACCAGACGGTGTTGCGCGGGGGCTCCTGCGCGACGCCGAAAAGCCACATCCGCACCAGCTACCGCAACTTCTTTCCCACCGACACGCGCTGGCAGTTCAACGGCCTGCGCCTGGCCCGCGACGCGCGCTGAAACACGGCCCCGCTTTCATGAGCACGTCACCCCTACCCCGCCAGCGCATCGGGCTGCTCTTCAGCTACGACTGGGACACGCTGTGCTTCAACCGTCTGCAAGACCGCTACCACTACGACGAGGCGGGCTTCGACCTCTTTGCTTTTCCCAGCAATGCGCGGCTGGTGGGTTTCGACCTCGAGCGCTTCGCCAGTGCTCAGGCGGCCAAGGCCAGGCGCCATGGCTGGGCGGGTGTGGTCTCGCACCATGAACAGTTCGGCGCGCTGGCCGCTGCGCTGGTGGCCGAAAAGCTGGGCCTGCCCGGCACCCCCGTCAACGCCATCCTGGCCTGCCAGCACAAGCTGCACGCCCGACGTGTGCTGCAACAGGTGTGCCCCGAAGCGAACGTGCCTTTTGAAGATCTGGATGCGCGCTACGGCGCCGCCATACCCGAAGGCTTGCACTACCCGGCCTATGTGAAGCCCATCAAGGCCGCCTTCTCGGTGCTGGCGCGGCGTGTGGCGAGCCGCGACGAGCTGCACCGCCACACGCGCTTCGGCTGGCGTGAGCTGTGGGTGATACGCCGCCTGGTGGAACCCTTCGAGCGCGTGGTTCGGGCCCGGCTGCCGCAGGCCGGCACTGCACACCGCATGATGCTGGAGCAGCCCGTACAGGCCGCGCAATACAACCTGGACGGCTGGGTCTTCGAGGGCCAGGCGCACGCACTGGGGGTGGTGGACGCCATCATGTACCCCGGCACGCAGGCCTTCATGCGCTGGGAACACCCCAGCCGCTTGCACACCGCGGTGCAGGCGCAGGCGCTGGACGTGGCGCAACGATTCTTGCAGGCCGTGGGCTTCACGCACGGCCTGTTCAACATGGAGTTCTTTCACGACGCGGCCACCGGCAAGCTGTCGGTGATCGAATTCAATCCCCGGCTGGCCTCGCAGTTCTCGGACCTGTACCGGCATGTGCACGGGCTGGACCCGCACGCGATGTCGATCGAGCTCGCCCTGGGCCGCGACCCGGCGCTGCTGCCGCGCGTGGCGCCCACGGCCGGCGCCGCGGCCAGCCTGGTCTACCGCGCCTTCTCGCCGGGCGCCGCGCCACCGATGCCCAGCACGGCGCAGCAAGCGGCACTGCAGCGGCAGTTCCCTGACGCCATGCTGTTCATGCAGCCCAAGTCGGGCCACGCGCTGGAGCGCGACTTCAAGTGGCTGGGCAACCACCGCTACGGCATCCTGCACCTGCACGGGCACGACGAACAGCAACTGCGCCAACGCGCCGAGCAGGCCAGCGCGCTGCTGGGCTGGCCGGCACCCTATGCCGAGTGCCTGAGTGCTGTTGCGGTTGCTGGTGCTGTTGCTGCTGCTGCTGCTGCCGCTGCCGCTGCCGCTGCGCAGACCCCGCAGCTTTCCCTGCATGAATACCGACCCATCCCTTCAGGAGATTGAAATGACCCCAAACGCTTCACCCTACCGCCGTGCCTGGCGCCTGCTGTCAGGCTCTGCGCTGACCTTCACGCTGGCCTTCGCGCTCAGCGGTTGCGGCACCATGCTGTCGCAAAACCCCAGCAGCCCGCTGAAGCCCGTGCGCGCAGTGGCCATGAACGGCGACGCGCATGTGATGCTCGACGGCCACGACATGGTGGCCTACTTCACGCAGGGCCGGCACGCGATGGGCTCGCCGCAGTTCAAGACCGTGCACGAAGGCGTGAGCTTCTACTTCGCCAGCGCCCAGCACAAGGCGCTGTTCGACCGTGAGCCCGCCAAGTACCTGCCGCAGTACGGCGGCTTCTGCGCCAACGGCATCAACTACGGCATTCCCTGGGGCGGCGACGCCGACGCCTGGCGCATCATCGACGGCAAGCTGTACATCTTCGGCGGCGCCGGTTCGCGCGCCGCGTTCGAGCTGGAATCGAAGAAGAACCTGGCGCTGGCCGACCAGTATTGGCGCGAAGAGGTGGCTGGCAGCAACAGCTACATCCAGCGCACCAAACGCCTGATATTCCGCGTGCCGCACTACAAGACGGGCGCTGAACTCGACCAGATGGTGAAAGAGGCGGCGGCCCGCAAGAGCTTATACGGGGCCACACCGCCATGAAGAACACGCGCCTTTTTCGGTTGCTGACCGCGGCGGCTGCTGCGCTCGCAGCAGCTGCCCTGGTCGGCTGCGGCACTGCCGGCGCTCCGGCGGCCAAACCGGCGCCCACCGTGTCGACCGAGATCAAGTCGCTGCTGTGGGTCGGCAACAGCTTCTTCTATTACAACAACTCCATGCACGGCCACGTCAGCCAGCTGCTGGGTGCGGCAGGCGTGCGCGGGCTGCGTTCCAGTTCGGCCACCATCAGTGGTTCGGGCATCGACTGGCACGACGTGGAAGCGCACCTGAAGCCCGGCAGCCGCGTGGCCAGCTACAGCTTCGTGGGCGACAACGAGGTGCGGTTCAACACCTTCGACAAGCCCTTCGACGGCGTGATGATGATGGACTGCAGCCAGTGCCCCATCCACCCGCAGCTGCAAGGCATCTTCTACGAGTACGCCGCCAAACACAGCGCCACCGCGCGCAGGCACGGCGCCGCTCCCATTCTCTTCATGTCGTGGGCCTACCAGGACAAGCCCGAGATGACGCAGCAGCTGGCGGCCGAGTACATCAAGGCCGGCAAGGCCAACAACGCGCTGGTGGTGCCGGCCGGCCTGGCTTTCGCCGCTTCCATCGCCCGGCGGCCCGATCTGAATCTGTACATCGCCGACAAGCGCCACCCGAGCCTGGCCGGCACCTACCTGGCCGCCTGCACGGTGGCCGCTTCGGTCTACAAGACCAACCCGGTGGGCCTGAAGTACAGCGCCGGCCTGCCCGCCGACGTGGCCGCGCACCTGCAGGCCGTGGCCTGGGAAACCGCGCAGAGTTTCCACGCCAAAGAAGGGCGCGGTGGCTTGTAGCCCGCCAGTCAGTCCCCCGACGCCTGCCGCGGGCCGCCGCAGCTTCCTGGGCTGGTCTGCAGCCGCCAGCGTTGCGCCTTGGGTGAGCAGCGGCTGCGCCGTCGACACCGACAAAGACCACGCCGGCGAAGACGCGCCAGCAGCCGCGCCGCTGCCGCGCCGGCCCCGCGTGGCCTGGGTCTTCAGCTCCGGCGGACCGCGCGGTTTCGTACACGTGGGTGTGCTCAAGGCGCTGGACGAACTGGGCCTGGCGCCCGACCTGCTGGTGGGTGCGTCGGTGGGCTCGCTGGTGTCGGTGTTGCGGGCCGGTGGGCTGAGCGGGCTTGAACTGGAGAAGCTGGCGCTCGGGTTCAGCCCACTGAGCCTGACCCGCGTGGCAAACCTCTTTGGCGGCGATGGTGAAAGGCTCAGCGGCTCGGCGGTTGCCGATCTGGTGCGTGAACAGTTGCTGAGCAAGGGGTCGGCGACCCGGCTTGAAGCGCTGCCACTGATGGCCGTGTGCGTGGCGCACCGGCTGGGCCCCGCCACCACCGCCAACTCCCCCGCCACCGTGGCTTTCAGCCGCGGCGACGCCGGACTGGCGGTGCAGGCTTCATCAGCGATCGAAGGGCAGTTCACGCCGGTGCGCATCGGCGGCCAGCGCTATGTCGATGCCGACCTGCACATGCCCTTGCCGGTGCGTGTGGCCAGACGACTGGGCGCGCAGCGCGTGCTGGCCGTCGACGCCTCGGCCCATGAGGAGCAGGCGCCAGCGGGCGCCGAGCGCTACCGCAGCGGCGATCTGCGCAAACGCGTCACCACCCGGCCCGACGCAGACGCCGCCGATCTGCTGCTGCACCCCCAGTTCGGCTATTGGGTCAGCCTGTCGCAGGAGTTTCGCCAGCGCGCCATCGACGCCGGTTACCGCGACACGCTCGCGCACGCGGCGCGCATCAAGGCTTTGCACGCGGGTTGATGCACAGCCTGCGCCCGCTGGCAGCCCGCAGGCAGGACGCAGGAGTCAAGTCAGGGGCTTTGCGCCACGGCCCGGGACAGCCGCTCGGCCAGCAGCCATAGCGCCTGCCGGTGTGCCACCACCACGGCGTCGATGTCGCCACCCACCACGGCGACGGCCAGCGATTCCACCCGCGTCACGACCGGTGCGCGGACCGCAGGGTCTGACAGCGTCCAGCGCGCCTGCAGCTGCACGCTGCTGCGGCCGGCGTCGGCCTGTAACGTCAGCAGCTCCACGCGGAGCTGGCGTTGCACCACCAGACCCGCGGGCAGTGGCGCCACCCAGACACGGCTGTCACCCAGCAGCAGCGCCAGGTCCTGCCGCAGCAGGCGCGGCACCGCATCGCGCAGCGGCTCGGCCCAGCGATGGCCCGACAAGGCCTGCACACCAGCGGCGTCCCGTGAAACCATGATCGCGTCGCGCTGCAGCAACTCGGGCACGGCCACCGGCCACAGCAGCTGCACGGTGGGCGCCGTAGTGAGCGCCTGAACGGCCACCGGCGGTGCGCTGCGCAGCTGGTACAGCTGCGGCGGCGGCAGCGGCGTGCCGCACGCCACCAACAGCACCGCCACCAGCACCACCACCAGCGCCACCAACGGCCCCCCCAACAGCGCCCCCAGGAGCGTGGGCGGCAGCAGGCGTCGAAGCGAAACGTGCGAAAAACGAGGGCCATTCAGATTCATGGTGTGGCCTCCCGGCCGCGGATCAACGACTGCGGTTGTTGTTCAATCAGATCGGCCAGTTCGCGCACCGCGCGCGCCGCGCGCGACACATCCGCCATCGCCCGCTGCAGGCTTTGCAGGCTGGCGCTTTCGTCACCCGTGGCCGCCCGCAATGCCGCTGCGGTGCGTGCCAGCTCGTCGGCTGCACCCTGCACGCTGTTGTGCAGCGGCGAGCCGGGCGCGAGCAGGGTTTCGGCGCGGCCGGCGGCAGCACCCACACGGTCCGAGGCCT
>JBBQMM010000251.1:0-6668 GCA_038328935.1 Burkholderiales bacterium | reverse complement strand
AGGCTGTCGGTGGCGTCTTCACTGGTGCCGATGACGCGAATGTCGCGCTCCTTCAGTTCACCCAGCACGCGGGCCAGGTTCGTCACCATCAGGTAGGGCACCGTTTCAGCCGCGCCGCTCGCCACCTTGGCCACCGTGGCGTTGATGCCCACCGCGTGGTCCTTGGGCGCCACCACGGCATGCGCCCCTGCGCCGTCAGCCACGCGCAGGCAGGCGCCCAGGTTGTGCGGGTCGGTCACGCCGTCCAGCACCAGCACCAGCGGCGGGCCTTGCACGGCGTCGAGCACGTCGTCCAGCGAATGGCCCAGCGCCAGCGGCGACACGCGCGCCACCACACCCTGGTGGCGCGTACCACCCGCCAGCTGCGCCAGCCGCTCGGCGTCGCTGTCCACCAGCCGCGCACCGGCGTCCTGCGCGCGCTGCACGAACTGCCGCATGCGTGCGTCGCGCCGCGTGCTGTCGACGTGGATCTCGATGACGGACTGCGGCGCTGTCTTCAGCCGCACGGTGACGGCATGGAAGCCGAACAGGACCTTGGTACTCATCGCCGCATGCTAACGGTGCCGGGGGTGCCATGACCGGCGCCAGGACCGGTTACTCAGTGGCCTACCACCACCCCAGCTGGCGCCCCGCCAGCAAGGCGCCCAGCAGCACCGGCTGGTGCAGCATGTAAAAACTGAGCGACCAGCGGCCGAGCGCGGCCACGTACCGCAGGCTGCGCGGCAGCGCTTGTGTCAGCCAAGGCCGCGGGCGCCGCAACTCGACATGCCCGGCGGCCAGACCCAGCAGCATCACACCCAGCCAGGGCAACACCGGCACCCAATCTTCAGTGATGGGCGGGCGCGTGACCAGGCCCACCCAATGGGTCCACGCGCTATCGAAAAAGCGGTGTTTGATCCATGCCGGCAGCACCAGAGCCAGCACCCCCAGGCCCGCCCACAGCAGCGGACGAGCCGGCAGCGCGAGCGCCAGCAGGCGCGCCAGCACCAGCATCACGGCCAGCCCATGCAGGACGCCAAAGCTGATCCAGCTGTTGGGAAACATCAGCGCGGAACCCGCACTCACGAGCACGGCGCACGCGGCCACCTGCGCCCAGCGGCGCCAGAAACGCGGCCATCCCTGCCCCTGCCGCAAGGCCACGGCCATCGACAGACCGGCGCAAAACACGAACAGCGTCACGATGGCAGCGCGCTGCCAGGTCCACAGCGGGTCACTGAAGAAGTACTGACGGGGTTTGATCAAGCCCAGATGGTTGAGATCGAAGCAGAAATGGTAGGCCGCCATCCACAACACGGCCATGCCCCGCAGGGCATCGAGCCGCTCATGGCGCTGCGCCTTGCCAGAGCCTGCCGGCGGCGGCGTGGGCGAAGGCGAGGCAGTGGCCATCAGGCGGTCTTCTCGTAGACGTCGCTGAAGCCTCGGCCGTCCCATGCATACAGCAGGTACGCTGCGTGTACACACTGGCTGGCGCCCTGGGGCCTGAACAGCCCCACACACTGGCCACCCGGCTGGCGCACGCTGCGGTAGGCCACACCGGCCGAGTGCAGCGCATGCAGCCGCGCGCCCCAGACACGCGACACCGTGTAACTGTCGCTCGCATGCACCTGGGCTGGCACTGCCGCCACGGGCCGCAAGTCGTGCAGACGGGCGTCCACGGCCACCGTGTACAGGCGCATCGGCAGGTGCATGGCGCCCTGTTGCGTCGCGGCCAGGAACCGGGCATGGTGATAGCGCGTCTCGGCCACCGCGGTGGCGCGGTCGCGCGCCGCATAGAAGACTCCGAAGCGCCCATCGGAGAACCGGCTGCCCTCCGTGTTTACATGGGTGAAGGCGGCCATGATCGGCCCGCTGCCAGGCCCGTAGATGCGGTCGGCAGGCGCCACGCGCTCGATGTGCCCGAGCTCGTCGCGCAGCCGCTCGTTGGTCATGGCCTCCAGCGCGTACAGAGCGTCGAAGTCGGCAGCGTCGGCCACGCGGTCGAACAGGTTGATGGCCGGATAACGCGTGGGCACGATGCGGCTGGCCTGCGACCAGCGCACCCGGCGCAGCTCGGGCACTGCCGGCAGCTCGGCCTCGCCCTCGGCCTCGGGAGCAGGCCCGCTTGCGGAAAACCCCTCAGGCTGCACGGGCCACGTCACCCGTTGCTTCGGTGCCGCAAGTTGCTCCGGCCACGGTCAAGACCAGCCACCCCCGCGCACACCATCCAGATAGCGGCGCACCAGGTTCAGATCGGCCACGTTGCCGGCCAGCATGCGGTCGAGTGCCGAGCGGCCGCCAAACAACGGCGCCGTGTTGGGCCGGCGCACCCAGGCATCGGCGGCCTGCGCGTCGGGCAAGAGCATCTGCAGGCTCTTGTAGATGCCGAGCAGATTGGACAGACGTTCCAGGGTGTCGCGGGCCAGCGCAGCCTTGTCGGGCTGCTTGCGCCAGGCAAAGTAGGTGGACCGCGGTGGTTGGCCCAGCAACGCCAGCTGCTCGTCGACTGTCAGGCCCCAGGCCTGGGAAATGCGGGCAAAGGCACGCAGACCGGCAGCCCCCATCTGATGCGTGTCAACAGCGGCAGCACTCGCGTAGCGTGGAGCCGGTTCTTCCAACTGAAGTGCACCCATGCCAGTCCCGACTAAAAGTCCTGTTAAAGACAATGTTTATATCATAGTCCAGAACAGGACTCTTCAACCACCCTGATCGATCCGAACCCAGCGCGCAGGGATGGCTGCGGCCGCGGTTTGGCGTGGAAGTGTTCCATGATGCGGGCGCTGCCCGCATCATGAAAGTTAGCGCCGCTGCAAGTAATGCCGAACCTCGCGGTTGATGAGTTGCAACTCGGCCAGCGTGGACTCGATGTCGACCTTGCGCTGGCTCAGCGTCGAAATGGCGGCATCGGTCTTGTCCAGCACATAGCGCAACTGCTGCGAGCGGCCTTCGCCGTGGGCGCCATACAAGTCCAGATAGTGCTTGATGTCGGCCAGCGACGCGCCGATGGCCTTGCTGCGCACGATGAGTGCCAGCCGGGCGCGGTCGCGCCGCGTGTAGACGCGAGCGCCGCTGACGCGCCGGGGCGCGAGCAAGCCCTTGTCCTCGTAGAAGCGGATGGTGCGCAGCGTGATGCCGAAATCGCGACACAGCTCGGTGATGCCGAAGAGTTCGTCACCGTCACCGCCGCGATGGGCGTCCACGGCGGCGCGCGCTGAAACGCTCTCGGCGGGCGAGCGCGCCGTGTTGCGAAGCCGGGCATCCACCGTCCAGGTCGCCTTTGGTCAGACCACGCGCTGCAGCTTCATGGCCACGCTCATGTCGCCACTGACCTTGAACTTGCCCATCATGAAGCCGGTGGCCGGCTCCAGTTCACCCGTGAGCAAGGCGCCCAGGTTGGCCAGTGTGATGGCCACGGTGCAGTCGGCTTCCTTGTCTTCATTGCTCACCGAGTTCGGCACGCTCTTGCCGTCGATGTAGGCCACGCCATCGGCGCCGCAGTCGAACTTCAGCGAAGCATTCAGGCCACTGGAGTCTCCGACTTTGGCGCGCAGGGCTTCGGTACAGGCTTGCAGATCCATGGTGCACTTTCGAATGTGGCTGATGAGGCCGGCGATGGTACCGAATCAGCCTGCCGCACAGCTGCGTGAAATTACCTATATGACAGGGGGTTGACGTATACGTCACCCCTTCACTACATTCGCGTTGGAACTCTGCTCGACCTGCCGCCACCTGCCGCCACCTGCGGCTACCTTGCCGCCGCCAGCTGCAACCCACTGCTCCAGGCCGACGCCGGCCGCTTTGCACGCCCTCACACCCATGACCGAAGAGACCCGCAGCCACGACAGCAGCCACGACAGCAGCCACAACGGCAGCCACAACGGCAGCCACTACCGCAGCATCTTTCACCCCGGGCTCTTTGCCGGCCAGGTGCATTGGGTCACCGGCGGCGGCAGCGGCATCGGGCGCTGCGTGGCGCACGAGCTCGCCAGCCTGGGGGCCTCGGTGGTGATCAGCGGGCGCACACAGGCCAAGCTCGACGCGGTGGCGGCCGAGATCGCTGCCGATGGCGGCAGCTGCCACACCTCGGCTTTCGACATCCGCGACGAAGAGGCCGTGAAAGCTGCCGTGGCTGCCGTGGTGGCGCAACACGGGCCCGTCATGGGCCTGGTGAACAACGCCGGCGGGCAGTTCCCGGCACCGCTGCTGGCCATCAGCAAGAAGGGCTTCGATGCCGTGGTGGCCAACAACCTGACCGGCGGCTTTCTGATGATGCGCGAACTGTTCAACCAAAGCATGCAGGCGCACGGTGGATCGGTGGTCAACATGACGGCCGACTTTCGCAACGGCATGCCCGGCATGGGCCACAGCGGTGCGGCGCGCGCGGGCATGAGCAACCTGACGATGACGGCGGCCTTCGAATGGGCGCATGCCGGCGTGCGTGTGAACGCGGTGGCGCCGGGCTGGATCGCAAGCAGCGGCATGGACACCTACGGCGGCGCCATGAAGGCCTTCATCCCGAAGCTGAAGAACCACGTGCCGCTGCGGCGCATGGGCGTCGAGGCCGAGGTCAGCGCCGCCATCGTCTTCCTGCTGTCGCCGGGCGCTGCCTTCATCACCGGCGTGACGCTGCAGATCGACGGTGCAGCTTCGCTGGGCAGCGAGATCTTCCCGCTCGGCAGTGAATCCAGGTCGACGCCCTTCGACGGTTTTCACCGCGCGACGACACCCGAGGCGCTGAAGTAATGCCCCGCCTGGCATCGGCGCTGGACCCGCGCTCAGCCCGTTTCGCCGCCAATGCGCAGCGCATGCAGGAGCGCCTGGTCGAGGCGCAGGCGCTGCAGGCCCTGGTGGTGAAGGAAAGCGAGAGCAAGCGAGACAAGTTCGAGCAACGCGGCCAACTGCTGCCGCGTGAGCGCGTGGCGCGGCTGCTGGACCGCGGCAGCGAGTTCCTGGAACTCAGCCCACTGGCCGGCCTGGGCATGCACGACGACGACGGCAAGAAGAGCGTGATGGGTGGCGGCAGCATCGTCGGCATTGGCGTGGTGGCCGGCAAGCGCGTGCTCATCAGTGCCAGCGACAGCGCCGTCAAGGGCGGCACGGTGGCGCCGATGGGGCTGAAGAAGGCGCTGCGCGCGCAGGAGCTGGCGGCACAGAACAAGCTGCCGCTGATCGCGCTGGTGGAAAGCGGCGGCGCCAACCTGATGTATCAGGCCGAGATCTTCGTCGACGGTGGCCGCACCTTTGCCAACCAGGCGCGCCTGTCGGCCGCCGGCATACCGCAGATCGCGGTGGTGCACGGCTCGTCCACGGCCGGTGGCGCCTACCTGCCGGGCCTGAGCGACTACGTGGTGTTGGTCAAGGGCCGCAGCAGCATCTATCTGGCCGGGCCGCCGTTGGTGAAGGCTGCCATTGGCGAAGACGCCACCGACGAGGAACTGGGCGGCGCGCAGATGCACGCCGAAGTCACCGGCCTGGGCGAATACATCACCGAAAACGACGCCCACGCGATCGCGCTGACGCGCGAAATCATGGACAAACTGCCGTGGGATCTGGCGCCGGTGGTGGCCCCAGCCGAGCCACCGCTGTTCGACGCGGCAGAGCTGCTGGGCGTGGTGCCGGCCGACGAACGCGAACCCTACGACGTGCGCGAAGTGGTGGCCCGGCTGGTGGATGGCTCCGACTTCCTTGAATTCAAGTCCAGCTATGCTGCCGACACCGTCTGCGGCCACGCCCGTATCCAGGGCCACGCGGTGGGGCTGCTCGGCAACAACGGGCCCATCCAGCCTGCGGGCAGCACCAAGGCCGCACAGTTCATCCAGCTGTGCGACCAGTCGGGCACACCGCTGGTGTTCCTGCAAAACACCACCGGCTACATGGTGGGCAAGGCGGCTGAACAGGCCGGCGCCATCAAGCACGGCAGCAAGATGATCCAGGCAGTGGCCAACGCCCGCGTGCCCAAGTTCACCATCGTGCTGGGCGGCAGCTTCGGCGCCGGCAACTACGGCATGTGCGGGCGCGGCTTCGACCCGCGTTTCATCTTCGCCTGGCCCAGCGCCCGCACTGCCGTGATGGGCGGCGCGCAGGCGGCACAAGTGATGGACATCCTGAACCGCAGCAAGCTGCAGCGCCTGGGCCTGCCCGCCAACGACGAGGCGCTGGCTGCGATGAGCGACGCGCTGCGCAAGCGCCTGGACGCCGAAAGCCACGTGCTCTTCGGCACCGCGCGCCTGTGGGACGACGGCATCATCGACCCGCGCGACACGCGCCGCATCCTGGCCCTGTGCCTGGCACTGGCGCGCGAAGCCGAACAACGCACCCTGCGAGCCAACACCTTTGGCGTCGCGCGACTCTGACTCCAGGAAAGCCCATGAAATTCACTGCCGAACACCGCCAGCTCGAAGACACCGTCGTCAAGTTCTGCGACAAGGAACTGAACCCGCACATTGCCGAATGGGAGGCCAAGGGCCAGTTCCCGGCGCACGAGGTGTTCAAGAAGCTCGGCAACCTGGGTCTGCTGGGCCTGAAGTACCCCGAGGAATACGGCGGCTCGGGGCTGGACTTCAGCTACAGCATGGTGATGGCCGAGGCGCTGGGCCAATGCAACTGCGGCGGCGTGCCGATGGCCATCGGCGTGCACACCCCCATGGCCCCCCCCGCGCTGGCGCGGTTTGGCAGCGATGAGTTGCGCAAGG
>JBBQMM010000250.1:0-6670 GCA_038328935.1 Burkholderiales bacterium | reverse complement strand
CTGCAGGCACGCAGCCGCAGGTGGATGCTTTGGATGAACATGGGGATCTCCGCAAACGACGAACAAGGGGGTTCGTGGCTCGTTTCACCGGGCGGGCACGGGCCTGCACCGAGAACGAATGCCACCCAGGCGCAGGGCCGACCCTCGGGTCGGCTGCGCCAGCGTCGTCAGGAGATCAGATGCGGAAGCAGCAGTGCAGGATGGCGTGCGGCGGGGGAGGCGCGCTGTCGCGCTCCAGCCGCCGGGTCTGCCAGCCGTTGGCTGCGCCTGCAGGCGCTGCCGGGGCTGCGATGACGAACAGCACCACCATCGCCGGCGCGGCCAAGGCGACCGCGGCTGCAGGCTCGAGGCTTTGGGAGCCGCCCTTGCAGTGCTCGTGGCAAAGGCCTGGCTGGTCGGGGTCCATGACCGCCATGCCCTCGCCCACCACGCCCTCGCCCAACATCGCTTGCGCACAGGGCATGCCTGCCATGGAGGCCGTGGCGGCCCTGGCGGGCTCCACGGTCGGCATCGACTGCATCGCACACGCGTAGGCTGCCGAGGCCAGCTGCATGAACAGCAGCGAAGCGATGAGCGTCCTGGACCACCAGGTGCGAGCGGTGCGGGTGAGGTGCATGGTCACAGGGAAATGGTATCCGCAATCGCAGATCGAGCGTGCATTGACGCGCCGTTCGGGCACGCTCGGGAAACGCTCAGCCTCTGAGCCGTCGAGTCGCTCAGCGGCCCGTGGCGCTGACCAGGTTCGCCAGGCGGCCGGCCAGCGCGCCGTCGAGCATCGGCCAGTCGAAGCGCCAGTTCCAGTTGCCCTGCGCCGTACCCGGGCGGTTCATGCGGTGTTCGCTGCCCAGGCCCAGCAGGTCTTGCAAGGGTGCCAGCGCCATGCGGGCCACCGACGCGTAGGTGGTGCGCAGCAGGGCCCATGCAATGTCATTGCCGCCCGTGGCGCCGGTGTAGGTGCAGACGCGGGCGCGCTGCTCGGGCGTGGCGCTGTCCCAGAAGCCGCGCACGGTGTCGCTGTCGTGGGTGCTGGTGTAGGCCAGCCCGTGCTGCACGTGCTGGTGCGGCAGGAAGGGGTGGTTGCCGTCGTCGCCCAGAAAGGCCTCGTAGACGATGCGCATGCCCGGCAGACCAAAACCTTCGCGCAGCTCCACCACGTCGGGCGTGATCAGGCCCAGGTCTTCGGCAACGATGGGCAGCGGTGTGTCGGTGTCGTTGCCGCCAACGGCCAACGCCGCGCGCAGGGTTTCGAACAGGGCCTGGCCCGGCGCGGCCACCCAGCGCCCGTCGCGTGCGGTGAGCGCGCTGGCGGGCACTTCCCAGTAGCCGGCAAAACCGCGAAAGTGGTCGATGCGCACCACGTCGGCACATTGCAGCGCGCGTTGCAGGCGGGCCACCCACCAGTCGAAACCCTCGGCCTGCATGCGCTGCCAGCGGTACAGCGGGTTGCCCCAGCGCTGCCCGTCGGGGCTGTAGCCATCGGGCGGCGTGCCGGCGACCACGGTGGGCTGGTGCTTTTCGTCGAGCCAGAACAGGTCGGGGCGCGACCAGACGTCGACACTGTCGTGCGCCACGAAGATGGGCAGGTCGCCCATCAGCTGCACGCCGCGGCGGTGGGCGTGCCGGCGCAGCGCCTGCCATTGCATGTCGAAACACCACTGCACAAAGGCGTGCGTGGTGGTGGCCTGCGCGTGCTGCTGGCGTGCCGCGGCAAGTGCAACCGGGTCGCGTTGCGCCAGCGCTGCCGGCCATTGCCACCAGGGCAGTCCGCCGTGAGCGTCCTTGATGGCCGCGTACAGGGTCCACTGGGGCAGCCAGTGGGCCTGGGCGGCACACCAGTGCGTAAACGCGCTGCGCTGCGCTGCCAGTGCGTTGGCGAAGAAGCCGGTGGCCGCCTCGCTCAACCGCTGCCAGCGCCAGCGCGTGGCGGCACCGTAGTCGGCGCGTTGCTTGTCGAAGGCGGGCGCTTCCCGTGGCGTCAGCCAGCCCATGGCTTCGAGCGGTTCCAGCGCCACCATCCAGGGGCTGCCGGCAAAGGCCGACGGGCTTTGGTAAGGCGAATCGCCCGGCCCCGTGGGGTTGGTCGGCAGCGTCTGCCAGACCTTCTGGCCGGCGCTGGCCAGCCAGTCGACAAAACGCCAGGCCGGCGGGCCCAGGTCGCCCAGACCGTGCGGTCCGGGCAGGCTGCTGATGTGCAGCACGACCCCGGCGCTGCGCTGCATCAGCAGCGGCGTGAGTACGTTCGAAGGCGCTTTCGACGGTGCGTCAGGAGGCGATTTCGAAGGCCCGTTCGAAGGTGCGCTGGCAGGTGACGACAAGGCGGTCTTTGGCAGGCTGAGGGTGTAGTAATGCTACAGCTGGAGGTTCAGAAAGACCGCGGCTCCCTGCTGAACGGGTGGGTCTACGCCCATTGTTCCTGCCCGGCGGCCCTTGTATATTGAATACATCAACCCGGGCAGCGTGGGCCCGCGCAGTGTGGAGCAAGCCTCGTGGCCGAAGTCAAACTGTCCCAGGTCAGCAAGGCCTATGGCGACGTGCAGATCCTCAAGGGCATCGATCTGGACATTCGCGATGGCGAGTTCATGGTCTTCGTCGGCCCCAGCGGTTGCGGCAAGAGCACGCTGTTGCGCACCATTGCAGGTCTTGAAGACATCACCTCGGGTGAACTGCGCATTGGCGGCGTGGTCGTCAACGACGTGCCGCCGGCCGAGCGCGGCATCAGCATGGTGTTCCAGAGCTACGCGCTGTACCCGCACATGAACCTGTTCGACAACATGGCCTTCGGGCTGAAGTTGGCGAAGGTGCCGAAGGCCGAGATAGCCAGCGCCGTCAACAGCGCGGCCAAGATTCTGCACATCGACCACCTGCTGCAGCGCAAACCCAAAGACCTGTCGGGCGGTCAACGTCAACGCGTGGCCATCGGCCGCGCCATCGTGCGCAAGCCCGAGGTGTTCTTGTTCGACGAGCCGTTGTCCAACCTCGACACCGCGCTGCGCGTGAAGATGCGCTACGAGTTCGCCAAGCTGCACGAGCAGTTCAAGACGACGATGGTCTACGTCACGCACGACCAGGTGGAGGCGATGACGCTGGCCGACCGCATCGTCGTGCTCAACGCCGGCTGCATCGAGCAGGTGGGCGCGCCGATGGAGCTGTACGAACACCCGTGCAACCTGTTCGTGGCCGGCTTCATCGGCAGCCCGGGCATGAACTTCATCGACGCCGTGGTGCTGCAGGCCGGCCCGGCGGGCGCCACCGTCAAGCTCGGCGGCGGGGAGACCATCCGTTGCGCAGTGGACGCGTCCACCGCGCAGCCTGGCGATCCGGTCACGCTGGGCGTGCGGCCAGAACACCTGCGCGCCGGGTTGGCCGACAACGCGCTCAACACCACCGTCACTTTTGTCGAGAGCCTGGGCAGCATGACCTACGCCTACTGCAGCAACCCCGGCGTGGACGACGTCATCACCTGCGCCATCGAAGGCGACCACCCGGTGGCCAGCGGTGCTGCGTTGCCGTTGTCGGTGCCGGTGCAAAGGACGTATCTGTTCAGCAGCGACGGCCGCGCCTTCAGGCGCCTGGCAGCGCAGCCGCAGGCCCATGCGGCCTGAACGCGTGCTGACCGGCGCGCTGCTGGCACTGGCCATCATCGGCACAAGTGGCGTGGCGCAGGCGCAGGCCGTGCCCAGCCTGCTGGTCTGGATCAACGGCGACAAGGGCTACAACGGTCTGCAGAAGGTGGGCGACGCCTTCACGCGCGAAAGTGGCGTGAAGGTGGTGGTGCAACACCCCGAAGGCGCGCCCGACAAGTTCCAGGCCGCAGCGGCAGCCGGCAAGGGCCCCGACATCATGTGCTGGCCGCACGACCGCGCCGGTGAATGGGCCAAGTCGGGTTTGATCGTGCCGGTGCGGCCGGGCCAGCGCATCCGCGCCGAGATCGATGAATCGTCCTGGGCGGCCTTCACCTACCGCGGCCAGACCTGGGGCTACCCGATCGCCATCGAGGCCGTGGGTCTGATCTACAACAAGGCGCTGGTGCCCGTGCCACCCGAGAGCTTCGAGCAGGTGATGGCCATCGACCGGCAGTTGAAGGCACAAGGCAAGTCGGCCATCCTTTGGGCCTACAACAATTCGTTCTTCAGCTGGGGCCTGTTGGCCGGACCCGGTGGTTTTATCTTTGGCCGCGACGCCAAGGGCGAACTCGACCCCCGCGTGGTGGGCATCAACAACGAAGGCGCGCTGAAGGGCGCGCAGATGATCGACCGCCTGGTGAAGGAAGGCTACATGCCCAAGGGCGCGCGCTACTCCGAAATGGAGGGCGCCTTCGCGCGCGGCCAGGTGGCGATGATGATCAACGGCCCCTGGGCCTGGGACAACGTGCGCAAGGTCGGCATCGACTTCGGCGTGGCGCCCATTCCGTCCATCGCCGGCAAGCCCGGCAAGCCTTTTGTCGGCGTGCTGGGCTGCATGATTACCGCCCCCAGCAAGGCCAAGGACGTGGCACGCGAATTCATCGAAAACCATCTGCTGAAGGTGGCTTCGCTGAAGACGATCAGCGCCGACGTGCCGCTGGGCGTGCCGGCGAACAAGGCCTACTACGCCGAGCTGTCGGCCGACCCCCGCATCAAGGCCACGATGGACAACGCGCGCGCCGGCGCGCCGATTCCCAACATCCCGGAGATGGGCCGTTTTTTCCCCGCGCTGGATGCGGCGCTGGAGGCCATCACCAACGGCCGCCAGGCGCCGAAGGACGCGCTGGATGGCGCGGCCGCGCGCATGTTGGCCCGGTGACATGAAGCCCGCCATCCAGCGCTCGGCGCCGCTGCTGCAGTGGACCGTTGCCGGCACCGCCGCACTGGCGCTTTTGTGGCTGGTGTTCAGCCTGTGGGCTGCTGCCCAGCCGCTGCTGGCGGTGGCCTTGCTGGCGCTGGGCGGCAGTGCCATCTTCGTCTACGGCACGGCGCAGTCGGTGGCGTGGAAGTATCTGTTCCCCGGCGTGGCGGGCATGCTGGTGTTCGTCGTCTTTCCGCTGCTGTACACGGTGCAGATCGGCTTCACCAACTACTCGTCCAGCAACCTGCTGGAAGAAGAGCGCGCGCGCAACTACCTGCTCGACCAGGCGGTGGCCGACGAAGCGCAGGCGCGCGCCTTCACGCTGCATGCCCAGGGCAGTGACGTGCGGCTGAAGCTGCAGCCCGCAGAAGGCAGCAACGGCCCGGTGCTGCTGTCTGCGCCGTTCAGTCCCGGCGAAGCCGCACCCGCGGCGCCGCTGGTGATGCAGCCGCTGGGCGCCACGGCGTTGCCCGAAGCGCTGAACCTGCGCGAGCTGATCAAACTGCGCCCGTTGCTGATGCAACTGCAGTTGCTACTGCCGGCAGATGAAGGATTGCCGGCAGCCGAAGGATCGCCGGCAGCTGAAGGATTGCGGGTGATCCGCTATGCCGGCCTGCGCGAATTCGGTGTCATCGATGCGCTGTGGAAAGCCGGAGCCGACGGCTCCATCAGGCAGCTGTCCACCGGCACCACCTTCAAGCCCAACCCAGCCAGCGGTTTTTTCGAGAGCGACGCTGGAGAACGCATCCAGCCGGGCTTCAAGGTCGGCATCGGCTTTGCCAACTACACGCGCATGCTCTTCGACGCCGACTTCCGCGGCCCGTTTGTCAGCATCTTCATCTGGACGGTGCTGTTTGCGGGTTTGACGGTGGTGTTCAGCACCGCGTTGGGCATGACGCTGGCCGTGCTCTTGGAATGGCAGTCCCTGAGTCACCGCACGCTGTACCGCACGCTGCTGTTCCTGCCCTATGCCGTGCCGGGCTTCATCAGCATCCTGGTCTTCAAGGGCCTGTTCAACCAGAATTTCGGCGAGATCAACGGCATCCTGCACATGCTGCTGGGCGTGCGTCCGGCGTGGTTTGCCGACCCGCTGCTGGCCAAGGTGATGATCCTCATCGTCAACACCTGGCTCGGCTACCCGTACATCATGATCCTGTGCTTGGGCCTCATCAAGGCGATCCCGGCCGACCTCTACGAAGCGAGCGCCATAGCCGGCGCCAAGCCGCTGACCAACTTCTTCAAGATCACCGTGCCGCTGATCATCAAGCCGTTGACGCCGTTGCTGATCAGCGCGTTTGCCTTCAACTTCAACAACTTCGTGTTGATCTCGCTGTTGACCGACGGCCGGCCCGACTTCCTGAACACCAAGCTGCCGGCCGGCACCACCGACATCCTGGTCAGCTACACCTACCGCATAGCCTTCACTGACAGCGGGCAGAACTTCGGCCTCGCAGCCGCCATCAGCACCTTGATCTTCGTGATGGTGGCGGTCATGGCGATGGTGCAGTTGAAGATCACGCAGCGCGGGGAGGGGCGGCGGTGAGGCGGCTCATGAATACCCAGCAACGGCACCAGCGGCGCGCGATCAGGCCAGAGGGGCGCCCTGTTCCGCTCATGTCCCCCTTCGCTGGCCAGCGGCCAGCAAATTCCTCCTTTACTTCGCTACACAGGGCGCCCCGCAGGCCTGATCGGGCAACAGGTGTGGTGTTCGAACGAGGAACGCCGCAGGTGGTGGAAGCGCTGGTGGCTGGGTGGCTGGCGCAGCGAAGTAAAGGAGGAATTCGACGGCCGCAGGCCGGCGAAGGAGGAGCGAGCCCGGACACAAACAGTCCAGTGGACTGTTTGT
>JBBQMM010000249.1:0-6676 GCA_038328935.1 Burkholderiales bacterium | reverse complement strand
TTGAAGCTGCCAGAAGGTGCGGAGCAGGCTTTCAAGGACGATCGCTCCGCGGCCATGCAAGACCTGGCCAGCCGCTGGTCCAGCAACCAGACCCGCTGCGTGCTGCTCGGCACCGACGCGGTGCTTCAACCCATTCGTGGTTTCCTCAAGGAAATGGGCGTCGAGGGGGTGCTGGTGCATGGGGTGACCCGACCTCAACGCCCGCGGGAACTGGAAAGCCTGTTCATGCTGGGGGTGCAGCAGGTGCCCTGGACGCAGCAGCACCGCGTGTTCATGGACCTGCTGCTGCCCCATCTGCACAGCACCTACCTGCGCATGCAAGCCACAGAGCGTGAGGTTGGAGCTGCCCGGCCGCAGAGCGAACCGCGGCGCGTCGACACCGCGCCGCCGGTGCTGACCGAGCGTGAAGTGCAGATCCTCAGTTGGGTTCGCGAAGGCATGAACAACCACCAGATCGGCACTCAGCTGGGCATCAGCGCGTTGACCGTGAAGAACCACGTGCAGCGCATCCTGCGCAAGCTGAGCGCGGCAAACCGCGCCCAGGCAGTAGCCGTGGCGATGGGAATGAACCTCTTCGGGCACCGGGTCGGCGCCCTGATCGAAATGAGTACAAAGTGAACACGAAGCAACCTGATCACACGGCGCGGGCTGTCCCCCACCAGCCGCGCAGCGCATGGCCGGGCCTGGTACTCCTTGCGGCCTTGGCCGTGCCTGCCATCAGCCACGCCTGGTGGAATGCCGACTTCAAGCAACGCACCAAGGTGACATTGAACACCGCCGCCAACGGCGTGGAGACGCGTGAAGCCATCAGCGGTGCGGTGGTGCCCGTGCGCCTGCACTCCGGCAACTTCGACTTCGTGGCCGCCAAGCCTGACGGTTCTGACCTGCGCTTCGTGGCGGCCGACGACAAGACGCCACTGAAGTTCAGCCTCGAGCGCTTCGACGGCGTCAACGAACTGGCGGTGGCCTGGGTTCAGCTGCCCACCGTGCTGCCGGGCACGGACACGAACGTGGTGTATGCCTACGCCGGCAACCCCAAGGCGGCGGCCGAGCCGCCCGGCGGGGCCGAGGAAAGTGGCGCGCTCGCCACCTTTCGCTTCGGCGAGAAAGACGGCCTGTCGCGTGACCTGGCCGGCGCCCTGGTGGCCAGCGTCGCCGTGCCCCAGGAGCTGAATGGTTTGATCGGTGCCAGCGCCCGGCTGGACGGCACGGCGCGGCTGGATTGGCCGGCAAGCGACAAGATCAAGGCGGCTGCGGGCGCCCCGTACAGCGTGAGCCTGTGGATCAAACCCGCAGGACTGTCTGGCACGCTGTTCGCGCAAGGGCCGCTGCAGTTGGTGCTGGAGGAAGGCAGGCTGGTCGGCCGCCTGGGCAGGGCCGTGGCAAGCGGCGGCCTGCTGCCCGTTTCGGCCTGGGCGCATGTGGGCCTGACCGTGGGCACCGGCAAGCTGACTCTCTATCTGAACGGCACCCAGGCGGCGCAAGTTGAAGTGGCCAACGCGCCGGCCATCGAAGGCCCGCTGCGCGCCGGCGAAGGCTTCAGTGGCCTGGTCGACGAGCTGCAACTGTCGGGTGTGCTGCGCAGCGCCGACTGGATGAAGTTCACGCGCGCCGTGCAGGGCGCCGATGCCAGGCTGGTGGCGTCCGTGAAGCAACTCGAGGGCCAGGGCGAAGCGGCCGAGGGCGACCCCGGCTACATGGGCATCCTGGTGAAGAACCTCACCGTCGACGCCTGGGTCGTGATCGGCATCCTGGGCGTCATGTTTGTGGTGGCGGTCTGGGTGATGGTGGTCAAGGCCTTGCTGGTGCGCCGTGTCGACGGCGGCAACAGCGCCTTCGTGGCCGGCTTCCGTGAGTCGGCCGATGTGCTGAAGGTGCTCGGCGCTGAAACCTACGCCCATTCTTCGCTGGCGCGGCTGTACGACGCTGGTGTGGCGCAGCTGAAGAAGCGCGGCATCGGCAAACCCGACGGGCCCGTGCTCAGTGGCGCCGCCCTCGACGCGGTGAAGGCCGCCGTCGATGCCGACCTGGTGCGCGAGAACCACAAGCTGAACTCGGCCATGGTGTGGCTGACCATCGCCATCTCCGGCGGTCCGTTTCTGGGCCTCCTGGGCACGGTGGTGGGCGTGATGATCACCTTTGCCGCCATCGCCGCCGCAGGTGACGTGAACGTGAACGCCATTGCGCCCGGCATCGCGGCGGCCCTGCTGGCCACCGTGGCCGGCCTGGCCGTGGCCATTCCGGCGCTGTTTGGCTACAACTATCTGGCGGCGCGCATCAAGAACATCTCGTCGGACATGCAGATCTTCGTCGACGAGTTCGTCACCCGCGTGGCCGAGAGTTACGGGCGCGACAGGGTTGAGCGATGAGCGCAGACATCAAGGCCGACAACCAGCCCTATGACGACATCAACGTCACGCCGATGCTGGACCTGGCCTATGTGCTGCTGGTGGTGTTCATCATCCTGACCACCGCTTCGGTACAGGGTGTGCGCGTGCAGTCACCAGAGACCAAGGCGCTGGGCAACCTGGCGAAGCCGCAAACGCGGGCCATCACCATCACCGCCGACGGCTCGATTTTCCTGGACGCCTACCCGGTGAGCCTGGAACAGCTGGCGCAGTCCTTGGGCCAATACAAGGCTGCCAACCCGGCACTGCCGGTGGTGCTGAAAGGAGATGCCGCCGCGCCCTATGAAAAGGTGATGGAGGTGCTGAACGTGGCCAAGAAGCTGGACATCACCGAGATCGGCCTCGTCACCCGACGCGCGCAGTAAGGGACCGGTGACATGAGAGTCCAGGAAGAAACCAAACCCTACGACACCATCAACGTGACGCCCATGCTCGACCTGGCGTACGTGCTGCTGGTGGTGTTCATCCTCATGACCACGGCTTCGGTGCAGGGCATCTCGGTGGCCATGCCCAAGCCCTCGGCCACGCCGCCCACCGAGACGCACGAACTGCACGTGCTGCGCATCGGCCCCGACGGCGGGGCACTGTTTGACGGCACGCCGCGCACCGACGAACAGGTGCTCGCCGACCTGCAGGCGGTGCGTGCGCGCGACGCCAAAGCCTCCATCGTCATCCAGGGCGACGCCAAAGCTTCCTATGCGCGCGTGGTGACCATGATCGACCTGTGCAACGAAGCGCAGATCGCGATGAGCCTGGCCACGGCCCGCATCGGCTTCTGATGAACATGAAAAGCAGTTGCATATCCGCTGGGTTATCTTTTGCAGCCCGCCGCGCGGCGTTGGCGCTGGCGCTGGCTCTGGCACTGGGTTCGCTGGCCGCTTGCAAGGACGCGCCGCCGCGTGCCAGGCAGGCCCAGGCGGTGAAGCTGCTGCCCGACACCCCGCCACCACCACCGCCGCCGCCCAAGCCGGATGAGAAGCGGCCCGAGCAGCGCAAGGACGACAAGCCTTTGCCGCAGCAAACGCCGCGCCCGGTGGAGACGCCGCAAGCACAAGCACTGAAAACCGACGAAGCGCCGGGCATCGGTCCGGGCAGCGGGCTGCAGTCTGGCAGCGTGAGCCAGGACTACGCTGGCGGCCCGCTGGGTGCCGCATCGCAACCCGGCGGCCCGGCTGCAGCGGGCAACCGGCTTGCGTTCAACGCTTACGCCAACGCTGCCACGCGTTCACTGAACGAATACCTGGTGCGCGAGAAAGAGATCAAGCAGACCGACTATCGGCTGCAGGTGCGCGTCTGGCTGCAGCCCGACGGCAGCATGCAACGCGCCGAACTGCTCGGCAGCACCGGACAGGCAGAGTTGGACGCCGCTTTGCTGCGCGCACTGGAGCGATTCCCCGGCACGCGCAGCCCTTTGCCCGAGCGCATGCCGCAGCCGCTGCGGCTGCAAATATCGAATCGAATGATCGGATGACGATGAAGCCGCTACCGTTTTCGGCCGCTCTGGCCCTGCGGCCCCTGTGTGTGGCACTGGCCGTGGCGTGTAGCGCGGGGGCCAGCCTGGTGCCCGGGTCTGCGCGTGCCGCCGCTGCGGTGCCTGAGGAATTTCACCAAGCCGAGAGCCTGATCAAGGCCCTGGTGCAACGCGGCATGCTACCTGCGGCGCGTGGCGAAGCGATGCTGCGCGAAGCGCGGCAACAAGCCGGCTTGCCTGCCGACAGGGCCACTGAAGGTGCCCTACGCGCCGGCGGTGAACGCGAGCGCGTGCGCGCCGAGGTGCGCGAAGAGGTGCGCCAGGAGGTACGTGCCGAGGTGTTGGCTACCGCCCAGGCTCTGCTGGCGCGCACCCGGCCGGTCGCGCAGTCGCCGAGCTCAACAGGCCTGCCCAGCCTTGGCGTGGCCGCTGCACCCACCACGCCGGTATCTCGAGCCGGCGTGCAAGCGGCACCAGCCGCCACCACGTTGGCCAGGACGGTGGCCCCCGCTGCGCCGGCTGTGATGGCCGCTGTTGTCCAAGCGGCTGTTGCCCCACCGGCAGCAGCGCTGTCTGCATCACCAGCTGCACCATCGGCCGCACCTGCCGCACCTGCCGCCACGCCGCCTGCGGTGCGCGTGCCCTACATCCCGCAACCCGTGCGCGACGCCATTCGCAACGAAATCAAGGAAGAAATTCTGGCCCAGGCGCGCAGCGAGCAATGGGCGGCGCCGGCCTCGTCAGGCGTTTCTGGCGCAGCCGAATGGACCGACCGGATCCGCATCGACGGTGACCTGCGCGTGCGTGAGCAGCGCGACCACTACGGCGGCCAGAACCCCAGCCCGCAAGACTTCCTGCTCGCTTCCCTGGGCGGCGCCACGCGCGCTGCCGACCTGTCCGCAGGCACCGCTGCAGGCCTGCCACTGGCCAACACCGAGGACGACCGTGACCGTCTGCGCTTGCGCGCCCGCTTGGCCTTCACCGCGAAGATCAGCGACAGTGTCTCTGCCGGCCTGCGGATGGCCACTGGCAGCAGCAGCGACCGTGTGTCGACCAACCAGACGCTGGGCCAGAACGCCAATCGCTACGCCTTCTTGCTGGACCGCGCCTACATCCGGCTGGAGCCGACCCACTGGCTCAGTGTCACCGCCGGACGCATGGCCAACCCCTGGTTTGCCACCGACCTGCAGTGGAGCGAGAACCTCAGCTTCGAAGGGGTTTCCGGCACCGTGCGCTGGCCTGCCATGGGCGCGCGCCGCCTTGAGCCCTTTGCGACACTCGGCTACTTTCCGATTCGCGAAAACGCGCCGCCGCGGCAAGCACGTGCGCTGGTGGGCGGGCAGGCTGGGGTGCAATGGGACGGCGAGCGCACGCGCCTGCGTCTGGGCCTGGCGCAGTACCAGTACTCGCATCTCGAGGGGCGCGTCGATGGCGACTACGACGCCAGCCTGGGCGCCGGCCGCAGCTACGGCCAATACGAGTACGAGGCGGGCTTGCGACAGCGCGGCAATACGCTGTTCCTGACCAACAACCCATTGGAGGTGGCTGCTGGCCTGACCCCCGACCGCTTCAAGTGGGGCCTGGCTTCGCGCTTCAAGCCACTGGCGCTGACGGCAGCGGCGCAGTTTTCGCACTTCGCGCCGGTGGTGTTGCAGGCTTCGGCCGAGTTCGTGAAGAACACCGCCTTCGACCGCAAAGAAATCGCCGCGCGCACCGGTCTGCAGCTGACCGACGGTTCAGACCGCGGCCTCATGCTGCGCCTGACCTTGGGCGCAGAAGAGGTGCGTGAGCGCGGCCAGTGGCAAGCACAGATCGGCTATCGCCGGGTCGGCTCCGACGCCGTGCTCGACGCCTTCACCGACAGTGACCTGGGGCTGGGCGGCACCAACCTCAGCGGCGTGACTGCAGGCTTCCTGTATGGCCTGGACCGGCAGGTGAGCCTGGGTGTGCGGCTCATCTCGGGCCGTGCGCTCGACTCCATGACGGTGCAACCGTCGTTGAAAAGCAAGTACAGCATCGACAGCTTGCAGGTGGACTTGAATGCGCGTTTCTAACTGGATGCTGTGCCTGATGTTGAGCGGCGCCTTCGCAGCCCAGGCGCAGACGGCGCTATCGCGCGAGCTGGAGCAATTGCGCCGGCTGCGTGAGCAGTTGCAGAAGACGCAGCAAGAACTCAGCGACGCACAGGCCCAGGCGCAGGCCGCCCAGGCCAGCGAAAGAACCTTGGCTGCCAAGCTCAGCAAGGCGCCACCGCCGGTGCCGGCGCGCGCAGCAAGCGAAGCCAGCGCCCAGGCGCGCAAGCTGGCTGAACTGCAGCAGCAGTTGCAGCTGGAAAGCAACCAACGCACGGGTGCGCAGGAAGAGCTGGTTCGCGTGCGCGAAGCGCTTGGTGCGGCCCAGCAAAGGCTGGACCAGGGTGCGAGCCTGGCACGGCGCACCGGCACTGAACTGGAGGCAGAACGCGCGCAACTGCTGCAACTGCGCACGCAACTGGACACCAGTACCCAACAGCTGGGTGTCTGCCGCAACCACAACCTGACTCTGGTGGAGATCGGCGAAGAACTGATCGGCAAAAACGGCAACTTCGGCTTTGGCCAAAGCGTGGCCTTGCGCGAGCCTTTCCTGCAGTTCAAACGCGTGCAGCTTGAAAACATGGCCGATGCCTACCGCGCGCGCATCGACGAGCAGCGTGAACGGCCACCATCGGCGACGCGGCCGTGACGCCGCCGCGCAAGCTGCTGGCCTGCATGGCTTCTGCCGTGTGGGCCACCAACATGGGTGCAGGTGCAGGTGCAGG
>JBBQMM010000248.1:0-6713 GCA_038328935.1 Burkholderiales bacterium | reverse complement strand
GACCGGCGAGCATCCCGCTGCTCATCGGCTGGATGCGCCAGGGCGTCAATGCTTAGCGTACGCCAGATCGCGCAGGCCCAGCGACAGCACCGGCACGTAGGTGATGACCATCAGGCAGGCCAGCACCACCAGCACGAAGGGCGCCAGCGACGTGACGATGCGGTCCAGCGAAATGCGCGCCACCGTGCAGGCGGCAAACAGGTTCACACCAAAGGGCGGCGTGATCATCCCCAGCGCCAGGTTCACCACCATCACCAGCCCGAAGTGCACCGGGTCGATGCCGAAGTGCATGGCCACGGGCGCCAGGATGGGCGCCAGCACGATGATGGCGGCGCTGGTTTCGATGAACATGCCGATCAGGAACAGCGCGATGTTGACGCCCAGCAAGAACCACTCCGGCGACTTCAACACCGCCTGCAGCCATTGGCCGATGGCGTCGGGCACGCCAGCGCGCGTCAGCAGAAATGCAAACAGGCCGGCGTTGGCGATGATGAACATGATGACCGCGCTGCTCAGCACCGACTTGCGCACGATGGTGTAAAGGTCGCGAGGTTTGATTTCACGGTACACCAGCATGCCCACCAGCAGCGCGTACAGCACCGCCACCGCAGACGCTTCGGTGGGCGTGAAGATGCCGCCGTAGATGCCGCCCAGAATGATGACCGGCATCAACAGTGCCCAGCCTGCCTGCACGGTGCCGGCGCCAACGCTCAGGCGGCCTTCGCCGTCTTCTTTGCCCCAGCCCCTGATGCGGCACACCACCCACACGAACAACATCAGCGAAGAGCCGATGAACAAGCCCGGCCCGATGCCGGCAATGAAGAGTTCACCGATGGAAACCTCGGCGCTCACACCGTACAGAATCAATGGAATCGAGGGCGGGATGATGACGCCCAGCTCGGCGCTGGTGGCCTGCAAGGATGCCGCCCAGGGAGTCGGGTAGCCGTGCTTGATGAGCGCCGGAATCAGAATCGCACCAATGGCAAACGTGGTGGCCACCGAAGAACCCGATACCGCCGCAAAGATCATGCAGGTCAGCACGCAGGTCATCGGCAGGCCACCCTGCACGCCGCCCACCAGGCTCTTGGCAAATTCGACCAGCCGACGCGAAATGCCGCCGGTTTCCATCAGGTTGCCGGCCAGGATGAAGAACGGAATGGCCGCCAGGGGAAACTTGTTGATGGAACTGAACATTTCCTTGACGGAGATGAGCATGTTCACATTGCTGATCTGGATGCCCAGCAGCGCTGCCAGGCCGATCGACACGGCCACCGAGATGGTGAGTGCAAAGCACAGCATCATCGTGAAGAGCATCACCGTGCTCATCAGTCAAGCTCCGCGCTGCGCGCTGCGGTATTCGCCTTGGGGCGGCCCGGCGTGCTCATGGGCGGCGCCTCATTGCGCCGTGTTCAGTTCAAGCCGCTGCGGATCGAGCAGGTTGCCGATGATGCCGATGACGGCAAACACGCCGCCCACCGGCATGGCCAGGTAGGCCCAGAACATCGACACGTTTTCGAGGCCGATCATGCTTTGCACCTTGCCGCGGTTGGCATAGTCCCAACCCCACCAGATGATCACCGTCACCAGTACCAGCGCAGCCAGCGCCACCACGAAGTCCAGCACGCGCCTGATGCCCGGCCGGCTCCAGCGGTAAAGCACGTCCACGCTGACCATGGCACCCTGGCGAAAGGCCGCCGGTATGCCCAGGAAGACCATCCAGATGAGGCTGAAGCGGATCATCACCTCGGTCCACTCGGCGGGCCTTTCGATGACGAAGCGCGTGAAGATCTGGAACACACCCAGCGAGGCGGCCACCACCAGCATGGCGCAGGCCAATGCGGTGGCGGTGCCGGTGCTGGCCCGCTCGAAAGTCAGGAAAAGTTGTTTCATGCGGGCCCGCACTGAATGCTGAATGCCGGTTTCAAGTCACCCATTGGAAATTGCAATTGGCAATTGGCAATTGCCAATTGCCAGCCGATTACTTGAAATTGCGGATGCGGTCGATGTTGGCCTTGCCGAACTGCTTT
This sequence comes from Burkholderiales bacterium, assembly GCA_038328935.1. Lineage (GTDB taxonomy): Bacteria > Pseudomonadota > Gammaproteobacteria > Burkholderiales > Burkholderiaceae_C > Rubrivivax. The sequence goes on along the minus strand of JBBQMM010000248.1, from coordinate 4,686 downwards.
TCGAATTCAGCGTTCACAGGCGCCAGCTGGGCCACGAACTTGCCCTTGTCGACGTTTTCGATCACCTGCATGCCCTTGCTGCGCAGCTCGGCCACGCCCTTCGCGTCGTCTTCGTCCACGCGCGCGCGGTTGGCCTTCACGCCTTCCAGTGCAGCGTCCACAAAAGCCTGCTTGTCGGCGGCCGACAGTTTGTCGAACGCGGCCTTGCTCATCAAGAAGATGCCCGGTGAATAGACGTGGCCGGTCAGCGACAGGTGTTTCTGCACCTGGTCGAACTTGGCCGCCATGATCACGCTCAGTGGGTTTTCCTGCCCGTCCACGGTGCCTTGCTGCAGCGCGGTGAACACTTCAGGGAAGGCCATGGGCGTGGTGACGATGCCAAAGCCCTTGTACGCGGCCACGTGCACCGGGTTTTCCATCGTGCGCATCTTCAGACCCTTCAGGTCGTCGGGCGAGTTCACGGCCCGCTTGCTGTTGGTCATGTGGCGCACGCCGTTTTCGCCCCAGGCCAGCGCCTTGAAGCCTTTGGGTTCGAACTTGGTCAGCATTTCCTGGCCGATGGGGCCGTCCAGCACGGCGCGGGCATGGGCCTTGTCGCGGAACAGGAAGGGGATGTCCAGGATGCGCGCTTCGGGCACGAAGTTGGGCACCGGGCCGGTGGATGAAAAGGTCAGCTCTTGCGTGCCCAGTTGCACGGCCTCGATGGATTCGCGCTCTCCGCCCAGCGAGCCCGAGTAGAAGCCCTGCACCTTGTAGCGGCCGGCGGTGCGCCGTTCAACTTCCTTGGCGAACACGTCGATGGCCACACCCTGGTGCGAGTTTTGCCCAATCGAGATGCTGATCTTCATGGTGGTCTGGGCCTGTGCCGAGCCGGCAGCAAAAGTCAGGCCCAGCGCCAGCGCGCAGGCGCTGGCAAGAGTGGTGCGGCGGGTCATGGTCATGGTGGTCTCCGTGGGGTATGAAAAATGTGAAAGGCGCCTGGTGCGGGCCTCAAGCTTGTGCCAGGCCGCATTATTGGTTCGCCCGGCAGCGCTGCTTATCCAGACTTGCCTGGGTGTGGCGCTGTAGCTTCGAGCCGTGTTTCGGGTGGCGCTTCGGGAGGTTTCCCGGATGAATTTTCAGTTGATTGTTCTGCTGAACCGGGCAGCGTGATGCCGGGAAAGATCTTGATGACGGCGCTGTCGTCTTCACGTGCAAAGCCTGCCGTGCTGGCCTGCATGAACATCTGGTGTGCAGTGCTGGACAGCGGCAGCGGGAATTTGCTGGCGCGCGCCACGTCCAGTACCAGGCCCAGGTCTTTGACAAAAATGTCCACCGCCGACAGCGGCGTGTAGTCGCCGGCCAGCACATGCGCCATGCGGTTCTCGAACATCCAGCTGTTGCCCGCGCTGTGGGTGATGACTTCGTACAGCGCCGCGGCGTCCACGCCTTCGCGCAGGCCCAGCGCCATGGCTTCGGCGGCCGCCGCGATGTGCACACCCGCCAGCAGCTGGTTGATGATCTTCACCTTGCTGCCTGCGCCTGCGCTGCTACCCAGCCGGTACACCTTGGCGGCCATGGCGTCCAGCAGCGGCTGTGCCACGGCATAGGCCTCGGGCCGGCCGGCGGTCATCATCGTCATCTGGCCGCTGGCGGCCTTGGCCGCACCGCCGGAGATGGGGGCGTCGATGTAGAGCAGGCCCAGGGCTTGCAGCCGAGCCTCCAGCGCCACCGACCAGTTGGGGTCGACGGTGGAGCACATCACGAACACGCTGCCCGGCTTCATGCTGGCAGCGCAGCCGGGCTCGCCGCCGCTGCCAAACAGCACGCTTTCAGTTTGCGCGGCGTTCACCACCACCGAGACCACCACGTCGCACGCAGCGCCCAGTTCGGCCAGCGTCTGGCACGCGGTGCCGCCGGCTTGTTCGCCATCTGGTGCGTCATCTGATGCGCCGTCTTTTACGCCACCCCGTGCAAAGGCCTGCGCCACGCCAGGCCGCACGTCGTACACGTACGGCGCATGGCCCGCGCGGCGCAGCGACTGCGCCATGCCGCTGCCCATGGCGCCCAGGCCCACCAGGCCTGCGCGGGGACTTGTGAAAGGGGTGTGAAGGAGCGGGGTTGTCATACCGCAATCATCATGCAAAAGACTGCAGTGACTGCCAGGGGTGACTGCCAGGGGTGACTGCCAGTGGCCGTGGTGCTGGATGGGCGTGCAGCACCTGCACAATCCACGCTCCCGTTTCTGGCTGCCCTGGAGAGCGCTGATGAATGACACCGCACGGCGCCTGCTGCACCGTGCTTGACGCTGCGGCTCTGAAGCTGCTGCGCCCGGCGATGGTGGTGGTGGCGCGCTTCCTGGTGGCCGCCGGCGTTGGGGCCAACGCGGTGACCGTGGCCGGTTTTGCGCTGGGAACTACGGCCGCGCTGGCCATCGCAAGCGGCCACCCGCTGTGGGGTCTGGCCTTGTTGCTGGCCAGCCGGCTGTGTGACGGGCTGGATGGTGCGGTGGCGCGCCTGACCCAGCCCACCGACGCCGGCGCTTTCCTCGACATCACGCTGGACTTTGTGTTCTACGCCAGCATTCCGTTGGCGTTTGCGGTCGCCCAGCCGGCTGCCAACGCGCTGCCGGCTGCCGTGCTGCTGGCCGCTTTCATCGGCACCGGGTCCACCTTCCTGGCCTTCGCTGCGCTGGCTGCCAAGCGCGGCCTGGCCAGCGCTGCGCTTCCGGGCAAGGGCCTGTACTACCTGGGTGGCCTGACCGAAGCCACTGAAACCATCACCTGCTTTGTGCTGATGTGCCTGTGGCCGCAGCACTTTGCGGCGCTCGCCTATGGCTTTGCCGCGCTGTGCGCAGTGACCATCGCCACGCGGTTGTGGGGCGGCTGGCAGGCGCTGCGGGTTTGAGGCCCGCTGGCCTGTCGGTCGAGGGGGGCGGGCAAGCCTTGCGGGTGTAAGGTCCGTTTTCTGTTTGGCGACTCACCGGCAACAGACCGGAGTCGCATCGACGGCGGCTGGACTGCGCCACTACAACCCCACCGGGCAGGAGCCGGGTAATCCATGAACAAAAGCAAGTCGCTGGTACTGTTGGCAATGTTGGCCGCCGTGGTCGCCTACTTTGCGTTCGATCTGGGTCGCTTCTTCAGCCTCGCCTACCTCAAGGGCGCGCAGGCTGAATTCGCCGCGCTGTATGCGGCCCGGCCGGCGCAGGTGATTGCGGTGTTTTTTGCCGTTTATGTGGCCGTGACGGCGCTGTCGGTTCCGGGCGCGGCCGTCCTCACGCTGCTGGCCGGTGCGGTGTTCGGGCTGCTGATGGGCACCGTGGTGGTGTCGTTCGCTTCCAGCATCGGGGCCACGCTGGCGATGCTGGTGTCGCGCTACTTGCTGCGCGACGGCGTGAAGTCGCGTTTCGGCGCCCGGCTGGCCGACATCGACAAGGGTGTCGAGCGCGAAGGTGCCTTCTACCTCTTCACGCTGCGGCTGGTGCCGGTGTTCCCATTCTTCGTCATCAACCTGCTGATGGGGCTGACGAAGATGAAGGCGGCCACCTTCTACTGGGTCAGCCAGCTGGGCATGCTGGCGGGCACGCTGGTGTTCGTGAACGCGGGCACGCAGCTGGCGCGCATCGATTCGCTGAAGGGCATCCTGTCGCCGGGCCTGCTGTTGTCGTTCGTGCTGCTGGGGCTGTTTCCGCTGGTCGCCAAGAGAGTCATCGACGCCATCAAGGCGCGGCGCGTCTACGCCAAGTGGGCCCATCTGCGGCCGAAAAAATACGACCGCAACATGGTGGTCATCGGTGCCGGGGCTGCGGGCCTGGTCACCTCGTACATCGCAGCAGCGGTGAAAGCCAAGGTCACGCTGGTTGAAAAACACAAGATGGGTGGCGACTGCCTGAACTACGGTTGCGTGCCCAGCAAGGCGCTGATCAAGACCGCCACACTGGCGCGCCAGATGCAGCACAGCAGCGAGTACGGCATCAAGAGCGCCGAATACCAGCTGGACTTTGCGCAGGTGATGGAACGTATCGCCCACGTGGTGAAGGAAATCGAACCGCACGACTCGGTAGAGCGCTACACCGGTCTGGGCGTGGATGTGCAGATCGGCAGCGCGAAGATCATCGACCCCTGGCATGTGCAGATCACCAAAGACGATGGCAGCACACGGGTGCTGTCGACGCGCAGCATCGTTATCGCCACCGGCGCCGCGCCCTTCGTGCCGCCGCTGCCGGGCCTGAACGACGTCGGCTACCTCACCAGCGACACGCTGTGGGAACTGCGCGTGCAACCCCGGCGCCTGGTGGTGCTGGGCGGGGGGCCCATCGGCTGTGAACTGGCGCAGAGCTTTGCGCGCCTGGGCAGCCAGGTGACGCAGATCGAGATGGCGCCGCGCATCATGATTCGTGAAGATGAAGACGTGTCTGCCTACGCCCGCAAGGCGCTGCAAGCCGACGGCGTGCAGGTGCTCACCGGCCACAAGGCGCTGCGCTGTGAAAAGGTGGGCGACGACAAGTTCATCGTGGTGGAAGCCGATGGCGCCGAAAAGCGCATCGGCTTCGACGTGCTGCTGTGCGCCGTGGGCCGTGTCGCGCGGCTGAAGGGTTTCGGTCTGGAAGAGCTCGGCATCCCCACGCAGCGCACGGTGGTCACCGACGATTATCTGCAAACGCTGTACCCCAACATCCTGGCCGCAGGCGACGTGGCCGGGCCC
>JBBQMM010000247.1:0-6730 GCA_038328935.1 Burkholderiales bacterium | reverse complement strand
CCACAACGCGCAGTCCATCGTTGCGGGCCTGACGCAGGGCCGTTGAATATCCACCCACCCCGTCGCGCAACTGGAGCTGCAACCCATGTGCACGACATCATGTGCCAGACCGCGTGAGCAAGATCACGTGAGCATGACCGCATGAGCAACACAGCATGAACAAGCCATCATGAACAAGACCTCGAACTTCGACTTCATCGCCCCCGCCCGCTGCCGCGCACTGCTGGCTCCGGTGGTCATCTGCAGCCTGCTGGCCGCGCCGCTGCCGGCGCAGGCGCAGGGCAAGCATGCAGCGCACGTGCACGGCGTGGCCAAGGCCGACGTGGCCGTGCAGGGCAACAAGCTCAGCGTGCAACTGGAGCTGCCGCTGGACAGCCTGGTGGGCTTTGAACACCGCCCGCGCACCGATGCGCAGCGCCGGGCCGCGCAGGCCGCCGTGCAGCAGCTCAAGGGCGTCAGCCGCTGGCTGCAGCCCGACGCGGCCGCGCAGTGCACGTTGACCAGCACGCAGATCGACGCCCAGGCGCTGGAGCCCGCGCCACCTGGGGCCAAGACCGCCGACGGCGGCCACGCCGACCTGGAAGCCAGCTACGAATTCACCTGCGCCGCACCCGACAAGCTGCTGACCGTGGACATCGGCCTGGCCGAGGTGTTCAAGCGTATCGAGCGCATCGAGGTGCAGGTGGCCGGCGCCAAGACGCAGAGCAAGCAGACGCTGCGCAAGCCTGCCAAACAGGTGCGGCTGATGCGCTGAGAAGCCTTTACCGCGGTCCGTTCCGCGCCGGCTTGCCGACCTGCCAGGCCGCCACCGTGGCGAGCGCCGACAACACCAGGCAGCCCCACACCACGCCGGCATAGCTGCCGGTGCGATCAAACACCCAGCCGGCGACGTAGGGCCCGGCCAGGTTGCCCAATGCAGCCGCGGTGTACAGCGCGCCGACGATGGACGACACCGCGCGGGCGCCGAAACAGTCCATGCACAGCGCCGGCATCAGCGACACGATGCCGCCGTAGCTCAGCCCCATGGCCAGCGCGAAGAGCGCCATCGCGGTGTAGCCGCTGGCTGCGGCCCAGAGCAGGAACGCGCTGCCCATCGCCGCCTGCGCCAGCGTCAGCGTCAACGGCCGGCCGATGCGGTCGGCCAGCGCGCCGATGCCGAAGCGCCCCAGCAGGCTGCCGACACCGATCAGGCCCACCAGGCCCACCGCCTGCGCGCTGCCCACACCCAGGTCGCGCGCAGCCGCCGACACATGCGCAAAGGGAATGAACATGCTCGGCGCGGCCAGCACCGCCATCGCATACAGCCACCAGAAAGCCGGCGTGCGCAGCGCCTGCGCCAGCGTGTGGCCGGGCACGGCCAGCGCGCCGGCTGCCGTGGCGGCAGGGGCGCGGCGCAGCAGCAGCGTGGCCGTCAGGCCCAGCAGCAGCACCGTCAGCGCCATGCCCCGCAGCGCCGTGCGCCAGCCCACGCTGTCGATGGCCAGCGTCACCAGCAAAGGCGCCACCAGCGTGCCAGCGCCAATGCCGGCGCTGGCCAGGCCCGCCGCCAGCCCGCGACGGCGCTTGAACCAGGGTTGCACGCAGCTGATGGCCGGCACGTAGACCAGGCCGATGCCGAGGCCCACGCCGAGGCCGAAACACAGCGTCACGCCGGCCAACGTGTCGGCCCAACTGCTGCCCAGCAAGCCCAGCGCGATCAGCACCATGCCGCTGCCCGTCACCACACGCGGGCCATGGCGGTCGGCCAACAGGCCGGCCCCGGCGCCCAACACGAAGTAGATCAGCCCCGACAGACCGAACACCAGCGACACGTCCGCTCGCTGCGCCTTGAACTCGGCCGTGAACGACGCAAACAGCGCCGCGAAAGAATAGGAAACGCCGAAGATGACGGCCAGGCTGGCGAAGCAGGCCCACACCACCACCCAGGCGTAGGGCGGCTCGTCGTGGGCGTCATGCATGCGGCCAGCATAAGCCACTGCCGGCCGTGGCCGAGGCCAAGCCCGCGGGGCGACTACGCGCCGCGCGCGCGCACTGCCGCCAAGCGCTGCAGCATCGGCGTCACCACCGGCACCGTCAGCATGGTGCTCGCCACCGCCATCAGCAGCAGCGCGGTGAAGGTGGTGTTGCTGATGATCTGCTTGTCCAGCAGCACGTTGGCGAAGATGATCATGATCAGTGCCTTGGTCTGCAGCAGCCAGCCGATGAGGCCGGCCTCGCCAGGCTGCCACTTCAGCAGGCGGCCTGCCAGGTGAACACCGATGAGCTTGCCGCTGACGCTGGCCAGCAGCAGCCAGACGGCGGCCACGACCACCGCCATGGCGCCACTGCCCCCGTCAACGCCCCACTGCGTGCGCAGACCCGTGCTCAAGAAGAACACCGGCATCAACACCAGCAACACGTGGTGGCGCAGCGTGTCCATCTTTTCCTGGGCGAACCAGTGGCTGTCCATCACCGCGCCGGCCAGGAAGGCGCCCACCATGAAGTGCAGCCCGCACCAGTCGGCGCCCAGCGCACACAGCAGCAGCCAGACGAGCGCGCCATACCAGCGGTCGCCTTCGGGCAGGCGCTGCATCAGCTTGCGCAGCAGCCAGGTCAAGACCGCAAACGCAGCCAGAAAAAACGCCTGCTTGCCGACCCGGGCCCAGTCGGTGAGGATGAGCGCCAGCACGCCCCAGATAGCGATGTCGTCCAGGCTCGCGTAGCGCAGGATGCGCTGGCCGAGGGGTTCGCGCAGGATGGTCAGTTTGTCCATCAACAAGATCAGAATCGGCAACGCCGTCACCGCGCAAGCCATGCCCACGCCAGCCACGAACTGCCAGGTCCGTGCGCTCGGCCCCATCCAGCCCACTGACGTGCTCAGCATCACCACCGCCGCGCCGCAGCCCAGCAGCAACGGCATGCCCAACGCCAGGCCGGCGGTGATGGCGCTTTCGCGGCGGTGCTGCCAGGCCTGCGACAGGTCCAGTTCGATGCCGGCGATGAACACAAACAGCATCACGGCCCACCACGCCACGCCGTTCAGGCTTTGAATGACGTCCGGTGTGAAGACAAAGCTGTAGTAGCCCGGAAACACCGCACCCAGCACGCCCGGACCCAGCACGATGCCGGCGACGATCTGCACCACCACCAACGGCGCCCAGTAGTCGGTCTTGCCCAGCCGCCACACCAGGTAGGGCAGCGTGAAGACGATGAGCATCGCCACGAGGAAGCGTTCAGTGGTGTTCATGGCGGTGGCCAGGCGGTCGGCGCGGCAATGTACTGCACCACGGCCGCTCTGTGGCTGCTTGCACCATTGCTTGCACGACTGCTTGCATGACTGCTTGCAACACTGCTTGCATGACTGCTTGCATGACTGCTTGCCACACTGCTGGCAACACAGCTTGCGCCACTGCTTGCACGACTGCTTGCACCACTGCCTGCGAGCCGCTTCAACGCCGCTTCAGCCCCGCCAGATGCTGCTCCACCGCCGCACGCCCCAGGCGGCGCAGGTCGAACGCCTTGGGGTCGAGCATCCAGTTGTAGATCAGGCCGTCCACCAGCGCATGCAGCGCGCGCGCGCTGGCCATGGGCGCGACGGCAGGTGCCAGCTCGCCCGCTGCGCCTGCCAGCCGCAGCAGGCGCCGGATGCGCTGCAGCGCCTGCGCGCGCACCCTTAGGTGCCGCGTGCGTATGCCGTCCAGTTCACCCACGTATTCCACCTTCTGCGTGGAGATGGCCAGCACGCGCTGCAGCCGCGCGTCGGTGGCGGTCTGGCGCAGGATGTCGCACAACACGTCGCGCAGCAGGCGCAGCGGTTGCGCGCCATCGTCTGCACCGGCCGCCAGCCATTGCTGTTCAAAGGGCAGGATGGCACGATCCATCATCGCGTTGTACAGGTCCACCTTGTGCTGGAAGTGCCAGTACACCGCACCACGCGTCAGGCCTGCGGCTTCAGCCACCTGCTGAAGCGTGGCGCCCGATACACCGTGGGCCAGAAACACCACCTCAGCCGCGTCCAGCAGCACGTGGCGCGTCTGCTGGGCTTCTTCTTTGGTGCGGCGGACCATGGCGGCTGGGGTGGCAAGTGCAAAGGGGCAAAGGGGCAAAGGGGCGAAGGGGGCTGGGGACGGCAAAGCGCTGCCGCGTGCGGACAGGCGGCAATTGCTCGTCCCGTCGAGCCTCGGCCAGGCCCTTCAACGCCTGCATTCTGAACCAGACATACATTTCCGCGTGTATGTTTATACTGGCCGCCCAACGGGTGTACCCGAACGAGGCTGCCCATTTGAGTACCCTGGGCGGCCTTGAAGCGAGACCTGGGAGTTCAAGATGGGCGGTGCGCATCGGGTGCACCCTGCCTGCGCCGCGGTTGTACCTGCGGTTGTACCTGCGGGTGTACTTGCTGATGTACCTGCTGTTGTACCTCCGGATGTGCCTGCAGATGTGCCTGCGCGTGGGCCTGCGGGTCACCAACCCGCTGTCGGCGCACCTGTTGGCGCCCATCGCATTGCGAGGATCTCCCGTGACCCACAGCCCTGCCCTCACCCGTGCCCTCACCTCTGAATCCGCACGGCGCCTCAGCCTGGCAACGTGGGCGGTAGCCGCCCTGGCGCTGACGCTGGCTGCCTGTGGCGGCGAACAGAAGGCCGCACAGGGCGCAGGGGGTGCAGCGCCGCCGCCAGCCGAAGTGGGTGTGGTCACGGTGACCCCGCAGACAGCGCCACTGGTGACCGAACTGCCTGGCCGCGTGGAAGCGTCGCGGGTGGCGCAGGTGCGGGCACGGGTCACGGGCATCGTGCAAAAGCGCCTGTTCCGCGAAGGCAGCGACGTGAAAGCCGGGCAAGCGCTGTTCATCATCGACCCGGCGCCCTACCAGGCGGCGGTGGACAGCGCCCGCGCAGTGCTGGCCAAGGCGCAGGCCAACACGCAGCAGACCACGGCGCAGGCCGCGCGCTTGAAGCCGCTGCGTGACGCCAGGGCCATCAGCGAGCAGGACTACGACAACGCCCGGGCCTCGCAAGCGCAGGCCGAAGCCGACGTGGCCGGCGCCAGCGCGGCGCTGCGCACGGCCCAGCTGAACCTGGGTTACGCCACCGTGACGGCGCCCATCTCGGGCCGCATCGGCCGCGCGCTGGTGACCGAGGGCGCGTTGGTGTCGCAGGCCGAAGCCACGCAGCTGGCGCTGATCCAGCAGATCGACCCCGTGTACGTCAACTCCACCCAGGCCGTGGCCGACGTGGAGCGGCTGCGCCGGGCTGCCACCGAAGGCGGCCGCGCACTGGCCGATACAGCGCCGGTGCGCATCGTGCTGGACGACGGCACGGAGCTGCAGCAACGCGGCCGCCTGCTGTTCTCCGACCTCACGGTGGACCCCACCACCGCGCAAGTGACGCTGCGCACCGAAGTGGCCAACCCGCAGGCGCGGCTGCTGCCGGGCATGTACGTGCGCACGCGCCTGGTGCAGGGCCAGATTGCCGGCGCCATGCTGCTGCCCCAGCAGGCGGTGACGCGCGGGCCGCAGGGCGACAGCGTGCTGGTGGTGGGCGAAGGCGGCAAGACAGCGCCGCGGCCGGTGAAGATCAGCGGCGCCTTCAGCAGCGCGGCCGGCGCACAGTGGATCGTGACCGAAGGCCTGAAGGCGGGCGAGCAGGTGGTGGCTGAAGGCTTTCAGAAAATGCGACCGGGCATGCCCGTGAAAGCGGTGCCGTTCACGGCGGGCGCTGCAGCCGGGGCTGGCGGCGCTGGTGCGCCGGCTGCAGGCGGTACAGCCGTCGCACCAGGGGCTGCGCCGGCCTCTGCACCTCTCGTCGCACCCGCCGGTGCCTCCGCACCCGCCCCGGCCGCCAGCCGCTGAGACGCACGCACCATGGCCAAGTTCTTCATCGACCGCCCCATCTTCGCGTGGGTGATTGCGCTGTTCATGCTGGTCGGCGGCGTGGTCGCCATCGGGCAGCTGCCGGTGGCGCAGTACCCCAGCGTGGCGCCGCCGGCCATCGTCATCACCGCTGTGTACCCCGGTGCTTCGGCCAAGACGCTGGAAGACAGTGTGCTGGCCATCGTCGAACAAGAGATGAACGGCTCGCCGGGCCTGATCTACATGGAATCGGTCAGCCAGGCCAACGGCAGCGGCACGCTGACGCTGACCTTCCAGCCCGGCACCAATGCCGACCTGGCGCAAGTGGACGTGCAAAACCGCCTGGGCCGCGCCGCGCCGCGGCTGCCGCAGGCGGTGACGCAGCAAGGCGTGCGCGTGGACAAGGCGCGCTCCAACTTCCTGCTCTTCGCCATCCTGTCGTCCACCGACCCCAACACCGACCCGGTGGCACTGGGCGACTACGCCACGCGCAACGTGCTGCCTGAACTGCAACGTGTGCCGGGCGTCGGCCAGGCACAGCTTTTCGGCACCGAACGCGCCATGCGCATCTGGGTCGACCCGGCCAAGCTGCAGGGCTTCAAGCTCAGCACCAGCGACGTCACGGCCGCCATTCGGGCGCAGAACGCGCAGGTGCCGGCCGGCAGCATCGGCGAACTGCCGACCGTGGCGGGGCAGGGCATCTCGGCGACGGTGGTGGTCAGCGGGCAGCTGGGCACCATCGAACAGTTCGGCAACGTGGTGCTGCGCGCCAACACAGACGGTTCGACGGTGCGGCTGAAGGACGTGGCGCGCATCGAACTGGGCGCGCAGACCTATGCCACTTCGGCACGCCTGAACGGCAAGCCGTCCACCGGTATCGGTGTGCAGCTGGCACCCACC
>JBBQMM010000246.1:0-6803 GCA_038328935.1 Burkholderiales bacterium | reverse complement strand
CAGCGGGTCGGTCCATAGGGCGGACAACCTGGCCCTGATGGCCGGCTCGGCGAGCTGCTGCAGGCGGATGCGGTGGCTGCGTGGGTCAGGAAAGGGTGTGTATGTGCCACCCGAACGCGTGAATTCGGCGTACAGCTCGATGACGTGCCCCACGTCCACCACCACCACCAGCGGCGGCCGTCCTTCGCTGGCGGGCAGTGCGCGCGCGTAGTCTTCGGCCTGCTGGCGGGCGCGCAGCAAGGCGTCGTCAAAGGCCTTGGTGGTGGTACCGGCGGTTTTTGCTTTGGCGCCAGGGTTGAGCTTCTTGCTTTCCCACACAAAGTGGCCGCGCTTGTAACAGTCCACCCGCCCTGGGCTGGTGCTGCCGTCGCCGTGCATGAAAGTAATGGGCCGCTCGAACATGTAGTCCTGCTCGGTCGTGGGGTGTGGCGGCGGCACGTTCAGCAAGCGGCACAGCTCGATGAAGAAGCTTTGTGCGGTGGACAGTTCAGAGGCCGTCACGCCCTGCCAGCGCTGTATGAAAGCCGCCGCTTCCGCTGCAACTTCGGCTGCAGCTTCCGCATCGGGCGCTGCAGCAGATGGGCTCTGCGGGTCGGCACGCTGCGCAGTGGCGGGTCTTGAGGCGTGGGCGGCACTGGGATGCATCGGCGATAGGCTCATGCCAACGATCATAGGGTGCGGCACGCAGCGGGCTGCGCCAGCGGGGCTTGCACGAGGATGGGCGGACGGCCGGTGGAAACAGGCTGACAAGGGCCCGTGCCGCCGCGCGCGGCCTGGAGTTGCAAACTTAGGCGTTGACGTTCACCACCAACCGCCCGCGCACCTTGCCCGCCAGGATGTCGGCACCCGCCTGCACCACGCCCGCCATGCCGATCTCGTGCGTGATGGCGTCCAGCTTGGCCACATCCACGTCGCGCGCCAGCCGCTGCCACGCGGTTTGACGAACGGCAAATGGCGCCATCACGCTGTCGATGCCATACAGCGTGATACCGCGCAGGATGAACGGCGCCACCGAGCCCGGAAAGTCCATGCCTTGCGCCAGCCCGCAGGCCGCCACCGCGCCGCCGCAGCGCGTGCCGGCGCAGGCATTGGCCAGCGTGTGGCTGCCCACAGAGTCGACGACGCCGGCCCAGCGCTCTTTGCCCAGCGGCTTGCCGGGCGCTGAAAGCTCGTCGCGCGAGATCACCTCGGCCGCGCCCAGGCTCTTCAGGAAGTCGGCCTCCTGCAAACGGCCGGTGCTGGCCACCACGCGATAGCCGAGCTTGGACAGCAGGGCCACCGCCACGCTGCCGACGCCGCCGTTGGCGCCGGTCACCAGCACATCACCGCTGGCCGGCACGACACCGTGCCTTTCAAGGGCCAACACACACAGCATCGCGGTGTAGCCGGCAGTGCCGATGGCCATCGCCTGGCGCGGCGACAAGCCTGCCGGCAGCGGCAGCAGCCAATCGGCTTTCACGCGTGCCTTTTGCGCCAGCCCGCCGCTGTGCGATTCACCCACGCCCCAGCCGTTGAGCAGCACCGCGTCGCCCGCCTTGTAGCGGTCATCGCTGCTGCCCTCCACCGTACCGGCGAAGTCGATGCCGGCATGCAACGGGAACTTGCGCACCACCGGGCTCTTGCCGGTGAGCGCCAGGCCGTCTTTGTAATTGATGGTGGAGTAGTGCACGCGCACCGTCACCTCACCCGCGGGCAAGGCGCTGTCGTCTACCTCTTTCAGACCCGCGCGGTAACCGGCTTCATCTTTCTCGACAACGATGGCTTTGAACATGCAGGGTCTCCGGAAGGTGTTGGGTGTGGGTTGGGCTCAGGCGGGCTCAGGCGGGCTCAGGCTTGTTCATTGTGCCGGCGCTGCGTTCAGCACCTGCAGCGTTTGTCGCGCGATCACGGCCTCTTCGTTGGTGCGCAGCACCCAGGCCGCCACCGGGCTGCTGGCGGTGGTGATGCAGCCATGGCCGCGCTGGTTGGCGGCGTCGTCGACGCGCAGGCCGAGCCAGGCGGCACCTTCCAGCACCCGCTGGCGAATCGCCACCGCGTTTTCGCCCACGCCACCGGTGAACACCAGCGCGTCCAGGCCGCGCAGCGCTGCGGCCAAGGCGGCCAGCTCTTGCAGGATGTGTTCCACCAGATGCTCAACCGCCAGCTGCGCCGCCGGCGTTTCACTGGCCAGCAGCAACCGCATGTCGCTGCTCAGGCCCGACAAGCCGAGCCAGCCGCTTTCGCGCGCCAGCAGCTGTTCAATCGCATCGGCCGTCATACCTTCTTGCCGCATCAGATGCAGCACCACCGCAGGGTCGAGCCGGCCGCAACGGGTGCCGCTGGGCAGGCCGTCCAGCGGCGAAAAACTCATCGTGGTGGCTACGCTGCGCCCGGCCTGCAGCGCGCACATCGATGCGCCGTTGCCCAGGTGCGCCACCACCACGCGGCCAGCGGCCAGCTCTGGCGCTGCCTGCGCCAACTGCGAACGGATGGATTCGTAAGACAGGCCGTGAAAGCCGTAGCGCCGGATGCCGCGCTCATGCAACGCCTGCGGCAACGCAAAGCGCTGCTGCACTTCAGGCATGGTGCGGTGAAAGGCGGTGTCGAAACAGGCCACCTGCGGCACAGCCGGAAAAGCCGCCATCGCGGCGCGCAAGCCCGCCAGGTTGTGCGGCTGATGCAGGGGCGCCAGCGGCGCCAGCGCCTCGATGCCCGCCAGCACGTCGCCGTCCACTTGCACCGGGCCGCCAAAGCGTGTGCCGCCGTGCACCACGCGGTGGCCCACGGCCTGCACGGTTTCGCCGCCCAGTTGCTGCAGCAGGCCCGCCAGCGCCTCGGCATGCGATGCGCCGCCCACGCCCAGCCCTTCCAGCAACCCGGCGCGGCGCGGTACGCTGGGCGCCGCGCCATCGGCGCCGTCGAACAACGCGTACTTGATCGACGACGAACCGGCGTTGAGGGTGAGAACCGTTTTCAAGCCAGCATCAAACGTAGTCTTTGTACTTGTCCAGCAAGCGCACCGGCTTGCTCAGCGCATCGCGCCTGAAGGGGTCGCCCAGTTCACGCGTGCACATGATCTCGATGACGCAGGTCTTCTTCTGGTTCATCTGCAGGTCGATGGCCTTCTTCAAGGCCGGGCCCACGTCTTCCAGCCGGTCGACGACGATGCTCTCGGCGCCCATGGCCTTGGCGATGCCGGCAAAGCTTTCGCTTTCCAGTTCACCGGCGACGAATCGGCGGTTGTAGAAGTCGACCTGGTTCTTCTTCTCGGCGCCCCATTGCCGGTTGTGAAACACCACGCCGGTGACGGGAATGTGGTGGCGCACTGCAGTCATGATTTCGCTCATGCTCATGGCCCAGGCGCCGTCGCCTGAATAGGCCACCGCCGGACGGTCGGGCGCGGCCAGTTTGGCGCCGATCATCGTGGGCAGTGAATAGCCGCAGTTGCCAAAGCTCATCGGAGCGAAGAAGCTGCGCGGCTCTTCAAAGCGCAGGTAGCTGTTGCTCACGGCGTTGATGTTGCCGATGTCGGTGGACACCATGACGCGCGGCGGCATGGCTTTTTCAAGTTCACGCAGCACCTGGCGCGGGCTGAGATAGGTGCCGCCGTTGAAGGTGCGTTCGCCCTTGGCTTCTTCGATCATGTCCAGGCTGTAGGCGTCGCGCTCGTGCGTCCAGCCGTCCAGCTCTTTCTCCCACGCCGCCTTCTCGGTGGCGATGCGCGCGGCGCGCTCCATCTTGTTGCCGTCGCTGGCCAGTTCCAGCGTCGACAGCCGCGCCAGCAGCGTCTTGGCCACGGCCTTGGCGTCGCCGTGGATGCCGACGTGGATCTTCTTCACCAGGCCCAGGTTGGTGTGGTCGGCCTCGACCTGGATGATCTTGGCCTCCTTGGGCCAGTAGTCCATGCCGTACTGCGGCAGCGTGCCGAAGGGCCCCAGGCGCGAGCCCAGTGCAATCACCACGTCGGCCTGCGCCATCAGCTTCATGGCAGCCTTGCTGCCCTGGTAGCCCAGCGGCCCGCACCACAGCGGGTGGCTGGCCGGGAAGCTGTCGTTGCGCAGGTAACCATTGACGACCGGCGCACCCAGCCGTTCGGCCAGCGCCTTGCATTCGGCCACCGCGTCGCCCAGCACCACACCGCCGCCGGCAATGATGACCGGGAACTTGGCGCTGCGCAGCAGCTCGACGGCGGCCTGCAGGCTCATCTCGCCACCGCTGCCACGCTCCACGCGCATCGGCTTCGGAATCTCGCAGCTGATCTCGCCGTAGAAATAGTCGCGCGGAATGTTCAGCTGCGTAGGCCCCATCTCCGACATCGCGCGGTCGAAGCAGCGCGCGGTGAATTCAGCCATGCGCTTGGGGTTGTTCACATGGCCCTGGTACTTGGTGAACTCCTGGAACATGGGCAGCTGCCGGGCTTCCTGAAAACCGCCCAGGCCCATGCCCATGGTGCCGCTCTCGGGCGTGATCATCACCACCGGGCTGTGCGACCAATAGGCCGCGGCAATGGCCGTCACGCAGTTGCTGATGCCCGGGCCGTTCTGGCCGATGACGACGCCGTGGCGGCCACTGACGCGCGCATAGCCGTCGGCCATGTGCGCGCCGCCTTGTTCATGCACCACCGGAATCAGCGTGATGCCGGCCGGCGCGAAGATGTCCATCGCGTCCATGAAGGCCGAACCCATGATGCCGAACATGTGCGTCACGCCGTTGGCGACCATGGTTTCGACAAAGGCTTCGGAAGGCGTCATCTTCTGCAGGCCTTGCACGGCCTGGCGGGCAGGTATCTTGTCGGGTGCGTTCATGGTACGTGTCCTGGGGGTGGTGAAGGGATGCAGCGGAGTGAAACGTTCCGAATTTCGGGACGTCAGGTTCCGGATTATGACCAGAACAGGGCCTCTCGCGCTACCATCGTGGCCATGAAACGCGATGCGCAGAACGCCTTGCTGACAGCACCTGTTGCGGGATCTGTACCAGCACCTGGTCCGGCGCCTGGTCCGGCAACGGTTGCCGCAGACGACAGCACCGACAGTCCGGCGCTGCGCCTCTTCGCGCTGCTGGAACACGTGGCCGCCCAAGACCGCCTCTTTTCGCTGCAGAGCCTGGTGGAAGACACGGGCTGGCCCAAACCCACCGTGCACCGCATGTTGCAGCAGCTGGAAGCTGCCGGCCTGGTGCAGCGCGAGGGCGGGGGCGACTCCAGCCACGACAGTCGCAACCCCGGTCGCAACCCCGGTCGCCACCCCAGTCGCCACCCCAGTCGCCACTACAGCACCGGCCTGCGCCTGCGCCGTTTTGCCCATACCTTGCTGGCCAACAGCACGTTTCACGGCGCGCGCCACCGCGTGCTGCGTGCGCTGGTGGACGAAGTGGGCGAAAGCTGCAACATCACCGCGCTGGCCGGCGGCGAGGTGGTGTACCTGGACCGCGTGGAAACCGCCGCGCCGCTGCGCTTTTACCTGCACCCGGGCTCGCAGGTGCCGGTGCACTGTTCGGCCAGCGGCAAGGTGTTCTTGTCGCAGATGCTGCCGGCCCAGCGCAAGCGGCTCTTGCAGGTAGCGCCGCTGGAGCGCTGCACACCCGCCACCTTGACCGACGCTGCGGCGCTGGAGCGCGAACTGGCCGACGTGCAACGGCTGGGCTATGCGCTGGACCGGGAAGAGTTCCTGCCCGGGCTGGTGTGCGTGGCCGTGCCCGTGCCCGTCACCGACCCGCAGGGCCGGGCGACACTGTGCGTGGCGTTGCAAGCGCCGGCCGTGCGACTGCCCATCGAACGTGCGTTGAAGTGGCTGCCTGCTCTGCGGCGTGCTGCACAGGCGCTGGGTCAATTGGAAGCCGAGGCCCTGGCCGGGCCGGTGGTCGTGGCGGTGGCCGCTGCGGTTGGCAAACCCGCGCCCGAAGTTGCACCTGAACGTGCGCTTGAACATGCGCACAGAACTGTGCCCAAGCCTGCGCCCAAACCTGCGCTCATGCCCGCGCCCATGCCCGCAGCCAAACCCCGCAAGAAAGCCCGATGACCGAACTTGCCGACCTTCAGCCCGACACCACCGTCTCGGTGCGCGACACCTTCGGCGTCGACAGCGCCTTGCGCGTGCCTGCTTTCAGCCGGCGCGACGCGCACGTGCCCGAAGTCGACAGCGCCTACCGCTTCAACCCCGAGGTCACGCTGGCCATCCTGGCCGGCTTCGCGCACAACCGCCGCGTGCTGGTGCAAGGCCTGCACGGCACCGGCAAAAGCACGCACATCGAACAGGTGGCGGCACGCCTGAACTGGCCCTGCGTGCGCGTCAACCTGGACGGCCATGTCAGCCGGCTCGACCTGGTGGGCCGCGACGCGGTGGTGCTGCGCGACGGCCAGCAGGTCACCGAATTCCAGCCCGGCATCGTGCCCTGGGCGCTGCAGCGGCCGGTGGCGCTGATCTTCGACGAATACGACGCCGGCCGGCCCGACGTGATGTTCGTCATCCAGCGCGTGCTGGAACGCGAGGGCCGGTTCACGCTCATGGACCAGAACCGCGTGCTGGAGCCGCACCCAGCGTTCCGGCTCTTTGCCACCGCCAACACCGTGGGCCTGGGCAACCTGAACGGCCTGTACTTCGGCGCCCAGCGCCTGAACCATGCGCAGATAGACCGCTGGAACATCGTGGCGGCATTGAACTATCTGCCCGCTGATGAAGAAGTGGCCATCGTGCAGGCGCGCGTGCCCGCGCTGGCGCACGACGAGGGGCGCGCGCTGGTGCGGCAGATGGTGGCAATGGCCGAGATGACGCGCAAGGGTTTCGCCGCCGGCGACCTGTCCACGCTGATGTCGCCGCGCACCGTCA
>JBBQMM010000245.1:0-6816 GCA_038328935.1 Burkholderiales bacterium | reverse complement strand
GCACCGCATGAACACCCGACCTGCCTTGAACGTGCTGGTGGTGGGCTGCGGCAACATCGCCGGCGGCTTCGACGCCGGCGATGTTCCCGCCACCACCACCACCGCTGCAGCGCCATACACCTGCTCGAAACTGCTGGCCGGCAGATGGCCGCGCTGCACCGCCTCGGCCACGAAGTTCAGCAGCAGCGGGTCGTTGTAGCGGCGCGCCACGATCTGCAGCCCGAATGGCAGTGCACGGGGCCCCTTGAACACCGGCGCGCTGACGCTGGGCAGCTGCGCCAGCGTCCACATCAACGCCGAATCGGGCCGCTCTTGGACATGGCGCAGCGGTGCCTCCCCGGCCGTGGACAGCGTGACGAGCACGTCGAAGTCGCGCGTGTAGCGGTCCATCAGGCGCGCCAGTTCCACCTGCCGCGCCAGCGCCGCCGCATAGCTCGAAGGGCTGACCTGGTTGCCCGCCTCGATGAGCGCGTTCATTACCGGCGACACCAGCCCGGCTTGCTGGAACTCCTGCTTGAAGTAGTAGGCCAGCGCGCGGTTGTAGATGGTGGCGTGCAGCGGATGGCACTCGGCCATCTCTTCGGGCAGCGTGGCGCCGACGACCTCGAAGCGCTTGTCGGCCTGCAGCTGCTGCAGCCATTGCCCCACCGCCACCTGCGCATAAGCCGCTGCGTGTTGCCACACGTGCGGGCGCACGAAACCGACGCGCCAGGGCCGGTCTTGCGGGGCCTGCTGGCGTGCCGCGTCGTTGAAGGCGCGGTCGCTGATGGGGTAGTCGCGGCCGTGCACGCGCAGCGCGTCGAACAGGCGCCGCAGGTCGGCAGCATGGCCGGTGAAGAAGCCCACGGTGTCGAGACTGTCGGTGGTCTTGAGCATGCCGGTGCGGGGGATGAGCCCGAACGACGGTTTCATGCCCCACACGCCGCAGAAGCTGGCCGGCCGCACGATGCTGCCTGCCGTCTGCGTGCCCAGTGCCGCCGGCACCACGCCCAGCGCCACCGCCACCGCAGAGCCGCTGCTGCTGGTGCCGGGTGTGCGTTCTGGCGCCCAGGGGTTGAGGGTCTTGCCCAGCGTGTGCACGGCAAACTCGGCCGTCACGGTCTTGCCCGGCACCAGGCCGCCGGCGCGCTTCATGTTGAAGACCGCGCGCGCGTCGTTGCCCGGCGTG
Source organism: Burkholderiales bacterium (assembly GCA_038328935.1). Lineage (GTDB taxonomy): Bacteria > Pseudomonadota > Gammaproteobacteria > Burkholderiales > Burkholderiaceae_C > Rubrivivax. The sequence continues at coordinate 5,648 of JBBQMM010000245.1, read as the reverse complement.
AAGCCGGCCCACAACGGGCTGCCCATCTGGGTCGGAAAGTCGGTCGTGTTGAAGATGTCCTTCACCCCCACCGGCACGGCCTCCAGGCCGCGCAGCGGCTCGCCGCGCGCCAGCCGAGATGCCGCGGCGCGTGCGGCAGTCAGCAGCTGCACGGCGTCGAAGCTGACCCAGGCCTTGGCGCTGTCTTCGGTGCATTCGTACTGTTCGATGCAGCGCCGCGCAATGTCTTCGGGCGTGGCGCGGAAGGCCACCAGCGCGTCGTGCAACGCGCCGATGCCATGGCGCTTGAAATCAACGGTGAAACTCATGGCGTTTTCCTTCAGGCCTTAAGGGTGCCGAACTTGCGCTGCAACTGCTGCGGGTAAGGCATCAGCTCTTCTTCGTTCTTCCCCGCTTTCGGGTAGATCGGAATGACGGTGTGCTTCAGCTCCGGCCGGCGGTGCTTTTCCAGCGTGGCGAAGAACTCTGCTTCGCTCATGCCGGTGATCTGCAGGTAGTAGTCCAGGCCCTCGGGGCGCACGCCGTCGTTGGCGCGGATCAGCTCCCAGGCCTCGTCTCGGCTCAGCAGACCGGCGCGCACGTCCACGCTGGCGTGAAAGGTGGACCGGCCATAGCCCCGCTTGACGTAGCAAGCCAGGTCGTGCACGCCGGGCATCACGCATTCAGCGCTCTTGTAGCGCTTGAAGCTGCCTTCCACCTGCGTCTCGCGCCAGGCGTAGTTGTCGCGCACGAATTCGGTCTGGCGTTCGTCGTCCCAGAAGATGTAGTCGCCGAGGTGGATGCCGTGCACGCCCACGCGTTCGCAGTCTTCGGCGCTGGGCACCTGGAAGGGTTCCAGGTCGCGCAGCGAAACACTGTTCTCACCGTCATCACGCACCATCTGGTCGGGCCGCAGCTTGGCGCTGACCTTGGTGAAGTACTCGCGGTCGAATTTGCGCACCGGGTTCAGGTAGCTGGCACGGCCGGAACTCTCGGCAATGCTCTCGCCCCAGATCAGCAACGGGATGTTGAAGCGCACCGCCGCCTGCAGCGGGAAGGCGCCAACGCCGGCGTGGCAGTGCCAGCAGCTGTCACCGATGCCTTGCAGCGAATGGCGGGCCAGCTTGTTCACCAGCTTGCGGTTGGGCGTGAACATCACATGGTCCACGTTGAACTGCTCCAGCGAGTTCTGCAGGTTGTACCAACCCGTTTCGCTGAACCAGTTGTGGCTGAAGGTCACCGCCAGCGGCTTCATGCCGTAGACCTGCGTCAGCACATGCAGCTGGAAGGTGCTGTCCTTGCCACCGCTGATGGGGATGATGCAGTCGTAGTTGTTGCCGGCCTTGGCCCGGGCGTCGTCCAGGATGCCGCGCAGCACTTTTTCGCGCTCGCTCCAGTCGATGTGGATCTTCTGCTCGGCACTCTGGCAGGCCTGGCACACGCCCAGCTCGTCGAAGATCACACCCTCTTGCGTCTGCGGGATGCAGCAGCGCACGCAGTACTGCAGGTGCTGGAAAGGCTGGCCGGCGGGGTCAGCGTCCAGGCCCGGCGCGGCCATCAGGTGCGTGAATGCGCCGGGGCGGGCCAGCAGGCGGTTGGGGGTTCCAGGCTGGGTGGGGGCTGTCATCGCTGGGGGCTCCATGGGTTTGGACTCCAGCGTATCGACGGCACCGTGCGCACAAAGGCGGAAAAGCGGGGCTCAGCGCGGGTTGATTGGCGCTTTGAGCAGCGCGCCGGTCCTGTCGATAGTCTTCGCCTACAGCGCTCGCGCAATCAGCTCCGCACGCTGCCAGTCGGCCGGCGTGTCGATGTCCACCACACGGTGCGCTTCCATTTCGTAGCCGTGCCCGTTGCTGTGCATGCGCAGCCCCGAGGTCCAGGCCGCCGTCCGGCCCCAATAGAACTGGCCGGCGTCGTAGTAACAACGCGGCAGGTCCTGCGTACGCGTCAGCTCGTGCTCGGGGTAGACGAACTTCATCGGCCCGGGTGCATCGGCCGCTGGCATCGTCATGCCGCGCCAGGGCGAGCTGTGAAAGGCCACCACCGGGTACACGTAGGCCGCGCCGCGTTGCTTGAAGAGTTCGTACGCGCCGCGCAGGTCCAGCGCGCGCAACAGCGGCACGCAGGGGTAGATGCAGCACACCGCCGCCGGCGCCTGGCCGCGCTCGACGAACCACTGCGCGGCGTGTGCGATCACGGGCACCGTGACCGTCTGGTCGTCAGCCAGCTCTTGCGGGCGCCGGAACGGCACGCTGGCGCCGTGCTGCAGCGCCACGTCGGCGATTTCGTCGTCGTCGGTGCTGACCACCACGTGCTCGAACAAACCCGAATCACGCGCCGCCGCAATGGCGTAGGCGATCATGGGTTTGCCACCGAAGGGCAGGATGTTCTTGCGCGGGATGCGCTTGCTGCCGCCACGGGCGGGAATGACGGCGATGTTCATGGTACGGCCTTGGTGCTTGCGCCCTGGACGGGGGACAGCGTCGGGCGCGCTGGCTGCGGGTCGGCAGCCAGCAGGCTGAAGTACAGCGAGTCGTGCCAGGCCCCTTCGGCCCAGTGGGTCTGGCGGTGCCGGCCGTCGAGATGAAAGCCCAGCTGTTCGAAGAACGCCGTCTTGGGCGCATCGAAGGCGTAGATCTCGCTCCACAGCCGGTTCAGGCCCAGCTCGTCGAAGCCATAGCGCATGAGCGCCACCGCTGCATCAGGCGCCAGCCGTTCGTCGATGTACAGATCGTCAGCGCCCAGGTAGATGGAGAAATCGGCCGTGCGGTTGACCCAGTCGATGTAGCACAGGCCGCAGGCGCCCAGCAACCGGCCCGTCGAGGCCTCTTCGATGGCGAACATGCGCGTGGCGGCATCGCCGTTTACCTTGGCATCGAACCAGGCACGCTGCTGGGTGCTGTTCAGCTCGCGGTATTCGCGAAAGTAGCGCCGCAGCTCCGGCCGGTTGCGCCAGGCCAGTAGCTGCGCCAGGTCGCGCTCTTCGATGGCGCGCAGCGCCGTCAGGCGGCCGCTGATCATGTCGACAGCGCCGCGTCCAGCGGCGCGCGCACGGCCAGCGCGCTGGCGTGCAGCGCGTCGCCGGCCTGCAGCGCGCCGAGCAGCCGGCGGCCCAGCAACTGCGGCAGTTCATAGGGCCGTGCCGCACCGTCGGGCGCGGGGCGCAGGGCTTCCAGGTCATGGGCCGCCAGCACGTGGCCAGCAGGCAGGTCGCGCGTGGCACGCAGGCAGCGCTGTTGCAGCACGGCCGTCTGTGCTTCGTTGGCTTCCACGCGCTTCACGCCGTCGCCCAGCGCGGCTTCGAGCTCGCGGCTGCGCTGCACCATCTCGCGCCACGCGCGCGGATTCATCGCGAACCCATGGTCGGGGCCCTGGCGGCCGTTGTCGTCGGTAAAGTGCTTTTCAATCGCCCGTGCGCCCAGCGCAATGGCGCCCAGCACGGTGGCGTGGCCCGGCGAATGGTCGCTCAGGCCCAGCAGCAGGCCGGGGTAGCGCAAGGCATAGGTCTGCAGCACGTTCAGGTTGATGTGCACGAAGTTTTCCAGCGCGCCGGTGTAGTTGGTGTTGCACTGCATCAGCACCAGTTGGCGGTTGACGGCCAGCACGGCCTGCACGGCACGGTCCACGTCGGCCTGGCTGCTGGCGCCGGTGGCCAGCATCAGCGGCTTGCCGGTGCGCGCCACACGTTCGATGAAGCTGACAAAGGTGACGTCGCCGGAACCGATCTTCCACGCCGGCACGAAGGCGTTCACGCTGTCCACGGCCTCGTCGTCGTAAGGCGTGGTCATGAAATCGATGTGGGCGGCGCGCGCCGTGGCCACCAGTTCCACATTCCATTCGCGGTTCAGCTCGTACTGTCGGTAGACCTCGAACACCGGCTTCGTCCACGCAGCCTGGTGGCTCTGCTGGCTGCCCAGCGCGCGAAACCCACGGTCGCTGACGATCTTGTCGGCCTTGAAGTGCTGAAACTTGGCGCAGTCGGCGCCGGCGGCCTTGGCCAGCCAGATCAGGTCCTTGGCGCGCGCCAGGTCGCCGTCGTGATTGGCGGCGATGTCGGCGATGAAGTAACTGGGCTGGTCCAGCGCCAGCAAACGCTGGCCGATGCGGATGGGTTCAGGCTGCGACAACGGCGCTCTCCTTGAAGACGGCGGCCAGCGCACTGGTCACCTGATGGGCGCTGGGCAAGGAACGGCCCAGCCTGCGTTCTGCACGTCGCACGTCCAGCCCCAGCGCATTGGCGCGTGGCAGGCCGCCGGCCGGCCGGGGCTGGCGCTGCAGCGCCGCGTTGCCCAGGCCCATGGCCCGGGCCAGATCGTCGATGAAGTCGGCCTTGCTGCTGCTGTCGCGGCAGGCCACGTTGAACAAGCCGCGCGCGCCGCCATCGGCCAGGTCGAGCAACGCAGCCGCACACTGCCCCGCTTCCATGCTGGAAGACCAGCTGTCGGTGTAGCCGGCAAATGGCTGGCCGCCCTGCAACGTGGCCAGCGCCCATTCGGCAAAATTGGGCTGCCCGGCCCAGCCCCGGCGGCCCACGATGTTGGTGCGCAGCACCAGCGCCTGCGGGCACTGCAGCGCGATAACTTCCCCGGCGTGTTTGCTGCGTGCATAGTGGTTGAGCAGCAGCACCGGCGCCGCTTCGTCATGCAGTCGGTTTTCAGGGCCCACGTAATAGTGGTCGGTGGACACTTGCACCCAGGGCACGCCGCTGTCGCGTGACCAGGCTGCCAGCAGCGCCGGCAAACGGGCATGCAGCGCGCAGGCCTGCTCGGGTTGCTGCTCGCAGGCCTGCAGCTGCGTCATCGCGGCGGCGTTCACCACCAGCGAAGGGGTGTGCGGCCTGAGCGTATGCGCCAGCGCCTGCGGCGAATTCAGCGCTGTGAGGTCCAGCCCCTCTCGCCGCGACAGGCCCACCGCGTGCCGGCCACGCCGCGCCAGCTCGCGCATCAGCGCCTGGCCCAGCAGGCCGCTGGCGCCCAGCACTACAACGGTGTCGGCCATGGTGGCGGTGTCCTCGTTTGGTGCGGCAAGTGGTGGAGGCGGGGGCCCGGCAGTGTCGCTAAATCGACGCTCCGCGCTGGCGCCCAGGCTCTTTCAGTGATGCGCCACCTGCGGCTGGTCGACGTGTTTCTCGATCAGCGCCCGCAGCTGCGGCACGCTCAAGAAATCGCTGTTGCTGCCGCTGTCGTAGCAGAAGCCGGGCTGCACGCGGCGGCCCTGCATGCGCTCGCAATAGTCGTCGATGCTGTAATCGCCACCGCTGGGCAGGATGGCGAAGTAACGCCCCAGGTCCACCGTGTTCGGACTGTCGCTGGCGGTGATCATCTCTTCGTGCAGTTTCTCGCCCGGGCGGATGCCGACCACGCGCTTGGCGATGGCAGGTGCCACGGCCTCGGCCACGTCGGTGATGCGGTAGCTGGGAATCTTGGGCACCAGGATTTCACCTCCCCAGGCGTGCTCGATGCTCCACAGCACCATTTCCACGCCGTCTTGCAGGCTGATGTTGAAGCGCGTCATCTGCGGGTCGGTGATGGGCAGTTCGCCACTGGCGCGGCGTTCGATGAAGAACGGGATCACGCTGCCGCGGCTGCCCATCACGTTGCCGTAGCGCACCACGCTCAGGCGCAGATCGCGCGAGCCCTTGATGTTGTTGGCGGCGACGAAGAGCTTGT
>JBBQMM010000244.1:0-6820 GCA_038328935.1 Burkholderiales bacterium | reverse complement strand
GACGTCGGCCGGCTTGCCAGTGAAAAGGCCATACGCCATCGTGGCAATGGCCTGCACGCCGCCCAGCGTCATGATGATGTCGGCGCCGGCAGCCTTGAAGGCATACAGCACGTAGGGGTGCATGCCACCGCCACGAAATGGTGACGAGCAGGCGACGATGGTCTTCACGCCGGCCGCCTTGGCGGTGGATACCGTCATGTAGGCCGACGCAATATGCGCATAGCGCCCTGCGGGGGCGTAGCAGCCCACCACGTTGACGGGGATCACGCGCTGGCCTGCGGTAACTCCGGGGTGCAGCGTTTGCGAAAACTCCTGCATCGAGCGGCGTTGTGCGCTGGCGAAGTCATACACCTGCTTGACCGCGAAGTCGATGTCGCGCATGACCTGGGCCGGCACCTCTTTCAGCGCAGCATCGATGGCTTGCGGGCTCATCACGATGTCGCCCGTCCAGTGGTCCAGTTCGCGCGCGTAGCGGCGCACCGCTGCTTCGCCTTCGGCTTCGATGGCCGCCAGCATGTCGGTCACCACCTTTTGCGCGGTAGCGGTTTCGGTTTCTGGCGTCTTGCTGGCGCGTTTCAGGTAGTGCAGGGTCATGGCTGAGGTCTTGTCAGTTCTTGAGCATGAAAGTGGAAATGCCGGGTACGAAGCCGATCAGCGCCGACACCGCCACCATCACCAGCGCAAAGGGCAGTGCGCGCAACGCGATAGCGGCAATGGGCACGCGGGTCAGGCCCGACATCACGAACAGGTTCAGGCCGAAAGGCGGCGTGATGAAGCCCAGGCCCAGCGTGGTGATCATGAAGATGCAGAAGTGCACCTGGTCCATGCCGACAGCCTTCCCCAGCGGCCACAGCAGCGGCGCCAGCACCACGATGTTCGGGCCGGTTTCCATGAACATGCCCGAGATGATCCAGATCAGCAGCAGCAGCAGAATGATTTCGGTGCGCCCGGTACCGAAGCCCATGATCCAGGCCACGAACTTCTGCGGCACGTCCAGCACCGTCAGCGCCTGCCCGAACAACAGCGCCACCGCGATGATGGGCAGCACCACGCCGCACACGCGCGCCGAGGTGCCCAGCATGGACGGGAAGTCAGCCAGCGTGATGCGCTTCTGCACCAAGCCGATGACGACCGCCACGGTGACTGCGATGGCCGCGCTTTCGGTGGGTGTGAAGATGCCGGAGTAGATGCCGCCCAGGATGATGAACGGAATCGACAGGCCCCATTTCGCCTCCCACAGCGCACGCAGCCAGACGCTGAATGAAAAGCGCCCGCGTGAATGCTCATAGCCATGAATGCGGTTCAGCGTCGCGTTGGTCACCATCACCGATATCAGCACGATGACACCGGGCACGAAGGCCGCCAGAAACAGCGTGGACGCCGACACGCCCAGCACCAGACCGATGATGATGTAGGCGATGGACGGCGGTATCAGGATGCCGGTGCAGGCACCCGAGGCCACCAGCGCGCAGGCGTAGTCCTTGGGGTAACCGCGCGAGACCAGCCGGTTCATCGTCAGCCGACCCACCGCGGCAGCGTCGGCGGCGTCGGAACCCGAGATGCAGGCGAACAGGCCGCAGCCCATCACGGTGGAGGTGCCGAAGCCCGAGCGCAGCGAACCGAAGGTGGCTTCGGCGAAGTTCAGCAGCCGCTCGCCCAGCCCGGTGCGCACCATCGCGTCGCCGGTCAATACGAACAACGGAATGGCGATCAGCGCGAAGGAGTCGACGCCTTCGAACAGCGCTTCGCCGATCAGCGTCAGCGGCAGCGCCTGCGTGGTGGCCAGCATGGCAAAGGTGCCCAGGCCCATGGAGACCCAGAAGGGCACACCCACCATCAGCAAGAGCACCATGCCAACAGCGGACCAGACAACGGCGTTCATGCGTGGCTCACCTGAATAACGTGGTTATTCTTCAAACATCGCCTTGCCGGCAAAGGGCTCGCGGCCGGCGCGCAGGTCGCCCAGGTCGCGCCAGATGCCCTGCACGCTGCGCAGCAGCACCAGGCTAAAGCCTATCGGCACGGCGGCTTCGAACCAGACCTTGCTGATGCGCAGCACCGGCGTGGCGGCCTCGAATTTCAGCAGCGTGCCGACAGTGTGCAGGCTCCAGTACAGCGCGATGCAGGCAAACGCGATGGTGGCCATTTCGGTGAAGATGAACAGCGCCGCCTTGGGCCTGGGCTTGAGCGCCCGCAGCACAAAGTCGAAGCGGATGTGCGCGCGTTCGCGCACCGCATAAGCCGCGCCTACCCAGCCCAGGTAGATGAAGGCGTAACGCGCCGCTTCTTCACCCCAGGCCGATGAATAATTGAGCACAAAGCGGCGCACCACTTCCTGCACGATGACGATGCAGCAGAAGCTGTAGAAGACCAGCATCGCCCAGCGTTCGGCGTTTTCGTCAAGGGCGTGCAGGAGACGGGGCATAAGGAAGCGATGGGGAACCAGGAACAGCTAGCGCGTCGAACTGCCTGAAGCGTCGAACTGCCTGAAGCGTTGGGCTGCCGTCGCGAGCGGTCTGAGGTCGGGTTTGCGCCGTGCAGCCGTACACGCGTACGGCGAGCAGCGCAGGCCCGAGATCGGACGGCGCAGCAGGCAGATCAATGCTTCAGAGCTTGAAGTCGGGCACCGTGATCGGCCCCTTGATATTGGCCGCCGTCTTGAAGTTGTCAAACGCCGCCATCGAGCCGGCGAACTGCAGCTTGAACTCGTCGTATTCCTTGCGCTGTTCGCCGCAGGTGTCCACCCACTGCTTCATCTCGGCGTCGGTGGGGTTGTAGAAGGCGCAGCCGCCTTCGCGCAGGATGCGCATGCTCTCGGTGCGCGCCTTTTCGATTTGCGCGAAGGTCTCGACTTGCGTCTGCTCATTGGCACTGTCGAAGGCCTGGCGCAAGTCGGCCGGCAGCTGCTGATACCAGGCCGCATTGGCCGCAAACATCTGCGCATCCGGCACCGAACGGATGTAGCTGATGTTGCTGAGCAGGTCGTGAAAGCCGAAGGTGGCGAGCGCGCTGATGGCCGGGTCGAGCCCATCGGCCACCCCCTGCTTGATGGCGGTGGCGGTTTCGCCCCAGGGCACCACGGTCGGATTGGCGCCGGCCAGGCGGTAGAAGGTCTGCAGCAGCTTGGAAGGTGGCACGCGCATCTTCATGCCCTGCATGTCCGACGGCGACTTGATGGCCCTGAAGCCTTTGCGGCTGGCAACGGTGCGCGGGTCGACCGTGAAATAGAACAGCGGCTTGTAGCCTCTGGCCATCACCTTGGGCGTGATCTCGTCGTTCCAGGTCTTGCTGGTGACGAGGTTGGCAAAACGCTGGTTGTCGCCGCACCAGTACGGGATGTTGATGAGGTCCACCACCGGCGTGAAGGGGCTGAAGTTGGACAGCGACACCGCACCACCCTGCACCGTGCCGGCCTGGATTTTCTGCGCCAGCGCGGCACCGATGCCCAGTTGCCCGGCGGGGTGCAGCTTGGTGTAGATCTGGCCCTTGCTCTGCGCTTCGATGTTGGCCTTGTACTTGGCCTGCATGATCGGGTACTTCACGTAGTCCTCGATCTTGTATTCGGTGGCGAACAGCATCGTCACCTTGGCCGCCTTCTGCTTGGCTTCTTCTTCGGCCGCGGTCTGCGCCAGCGCCTTGCCGTCGAAAAGATAGCCGCCAGCCAGGCCCATCACCGCGGCGGTGTAGCCATATTTGCGCGCGGCGAGCAGAAATTCGCGGCGACCGGCCTGCTGCTGAAGGCGCAGGTCGGCCAGGGTCGCGATCGGCGTGGTCTGGGCTGTGTTGGGCAAGTTCATGATGGTCTTTCGGTGTTGTGGCTCTGTGAAGTTGATGACGAATTTGCGGGCGAGGTTGCGGGCGAGGTCGCGGGCGAAGTTGCGGATCAAGTTGCGGATGAAAGCGCCGCATCCTTGTCGCGCGCCGCACGCTGACGGATGTTCTCGTCGGCAAAGAGACCCACCGCAAACGCAATGACCGCGGCCAGCACGAGCAGGAACTCGCCCACTTCTCCCAAGGGCCCGCCCACGACGCGGCGCATGAGCTTGAGCACCACCACGTAGCCTGCATAGCCCACGGCCAGGGAGATGGCCAACCGGTAAGCCCAGCGGCGAAGCGAGAGTGCAGTCATGGGTGTGCGGTCATGCCTGTGGGGTTATTCAGATGCGGTCATTCGTGAGCAGACGTTCGTGAGCAGGAGTTCGTGTGCGGAAGTTCGTGTGCGGAAGTTCGCGCTGAGTCTTTGTAAGCGCTTACAGATGATTGGCGGGTTGCTGCGACCTGTCAAGGCGCGAACCTGGGCAAACCGTGGGTGTTTTCCCTATGCGGTACCGCCGTCGCCGTGCTGCCTAGAATGCCTGTAAGCGCTTGCCAAAATGAGCACCCTGACTGCAGCCACCCCCACGGTGCAAGACGTTGCCCGTGCTGCTGGCGTGTCCACGGCCACGGTGTCACGGGCGCTCAACCTGCCGGGCAGCGTGCGCCCGGCGCTGCGCGACAAGGTGCTGGCGGCCGTCGCGCGGCTGGGCTACGTGGCGCACGCTGGCGCACGCGCGATGAGCCTGCGCCGCAGCGGCACCGTGGGCGTGGTGGTGCCCACCATCGACAACGCCATCTTCGCGCGTGGGCTGCAGGCCTTTCAGGTGCGCATGGCGCAGGCCCAGCAGGTGGTGCTGCTGGCCTTCAGCGACTACGACCCGGCACAGGAAGAAGCGCAGGTCCAGGCGCTGTTGGCGCGCGGCGTGGACGCCTTGGCGATCACCGGCATCAGCCAGCGGCCCGAGTTGCTGGCGCGCCTGGCGCAGCGCGGCCTGCCCTGGGTGCATACCGGCGCCTTCCCGGCGCCTGCCGGCGCGGCCTGCGTGGGCTTTCGCAACCGCGAAGCCATCGCGCGCGCGGTGCAGTACCTGGTGGACCTGGGGCACCGGCATGTCGGCATGGTGGCCGGCATCACCGCGCACAACGACCGCGCCGCCGACCGCGTGGCCGGCGTGCGGCAGGCGCTGGCCAAGGCCGGGTTGCGGCTGGCGGCCACAGCGCTGGTGGAGTCGGCCTACACGGTGGCCGCTGCGCGTGTTGCCACGCGGCGCGTGCTCGGGCCGGTGGTCGACAAGGCCGCACACGCGCAGCGGCCCACGGCCTTGCTGTGCGGCAACGACGTGCTGGCCTTTGGCGCAATGCTGGAATGCTCGGCGCTGGGCCTGGCAGTACCGGGCGAGGTTTCGGTGGTCGGCTTCGACGACCTCGACCTGGCGCGCCAGTGGCAACCCCCGCTGACCACGGTGCATGTGCCCACCGAGCAGATGTGGACCCTGGCCGCCGACTATCTGCTGGCGCGACTGGACGGCACCGTCAGCGCGCCCGTGCAGCGGGAGATCGACGTCGAACTGGTGGTGCGCGGCTCCACCGCAGCGCTCGCGCGCACGCCGATGCCCAAGCCCAAGCCCAAGCCCAAACTCAGGTCGATGTGACCCAGTCCGCCTGCTCGGGCGCCTGCAGATGGGGCAGGTGGTTGAACACCACCAGGCTGTGGCGCTTGGGTGTGAAGGCGAATTCGGTCAGGGCGCTGTTGCGGATGCGCAAGTTCAGCTCGACGCTGGCGGCTGGCGGTGCGCCCAGCACATGGGCAACGGCGGTGGCGATCGGGCCCCCGCTGCTGACCATCAGCACGTTGCCGCTGTGGTGGCTGCGCACATGGTCCAGGGCCGACACGATGCCGGCCACCCAGTCGGCGTAGGCCGGCATGCCGGCGGGAGAAATCGCACGCGCCATCCAGGCCAGCAGCGCCTGGCGCAGGATGCGGAAGTGCTGTCGGTAGCCCTCGGGCGTGTCGTGTGGCGGCAGCGGGCCGGTGTGAAAAGCCTTCACCAGCGCTTCGCTGTCGTACTCGTTCAATCCCGGCCATTCCAGCGCCTCGGGCACGTTGCCATGCCCTTCGGCCAGCGACGCCACAGACTGCACATGGCGGCGCAGGCTGCCGCGCAGCACAGCGTCGAATTGCAAGCCGCGAGCGGCCATGTAGACACCCACGGCGTGGCACTGTCGCTGGCCCAAGGCACTGAGCCGGTCGTAGTCGGCGGCGCCAAAACTGGCCTGCCCGTGGCGCACGAGGTAGAGGGTTCCCATCGGCCGGATTGTCGCCAGCCCGCCAGCGCCATCGAGTCACGCAGGTGACGCTTGAGCGCAGGTTCTGGTCATGGCCAACAAAAAGCCCCTTTGCTTTGCAGCGCAGGGGCTTACTTCGATTCCGAAAACAGTGCGCCAAGCGCACCGCCCGGCGCTAGGCAGCCTCAGGCATGACGGCGGCGTGCCACGAAACCGACCGCCGCCAGCCCGGCCAGCATAAGAGCCAAGGCACCAGGTTCTGGAACCTGCGTTACCACCAGCGTGCCTGCGCCAAACGTCGAAGAATGGGGGAACGCGATGCCTGTACCCATCGTCAAGCCACTGTAACGTGAGTTGTTGTTGGTCAGCCAACCTGCGCCACCGTTGAAGGTGACGGGTGTGGTCAGTTGGTCGTCGGAAAAGTTGTTGGGGCCAGAAATGTTGGTGTTGAAATTTTCGTCAGTGCTGTTGTAGCCGAAGGCCTGCACCGAGTACTGGTGACCCAGCGTCAGTGCAACCGGAGCTGCCAACGTCTGAAAGAGGTAGGTTGCATTGCCTCCCGCGCCGTTAAAGCTGATCGGCGCAATGACCACCGTGCTGGTGGTCAGGTTGTACAGGCCCACCATGATGTTGGTGGTGATGCCGTCCAGGTCGTCGTTGAACGCGCCCAATTCAGTGACCTGCAGCCCGGCCACGTTGACCGTGAAGTCCAGGCCCA
>JBBQMM010000243.1:0-6844 GCA_038328935.1 Burkholderiales bacterium | reverse complement strand
GCTGGTGCGCGTGCGCCGGCTGGCGCAGGATGCCTCGGCCTATCGCAAGGAAGCTCAGCTCTGGCTCGAAGGTGACCACTTGTGCCGCGCCCTGCTGGCGCGCGGGGGTGTGCCGACGCAGGCGCTGGTCAGCGCGTCGGGCTGGCAAGATGATGCGGTGCACGATCTGGCGCAAGCTGCGCCGCGCATCGCCGTCGTTCCCGATGCCCTGTTTGCGGCCATCAGCGCGCTGGAGTCCCCAGCGCCGATGGGATTCCTCACGCCGCTGCCCACGGCATCTGCTCTGTTGCCGGCGATGCCCAGCGTCGTGCTCGACCGTTTGCAAGACGCCGGCAACGTGGGCAGCATCCTGCGCAGCGCGGCCGCTTTCGGCTTTGGGCAGGTGCTGTCGCTGAAGGGCACGGCGGCGCTGTGGTCGCCCAAGGTGCTGCGCGCAGGCATGGGTGCGCATTTCGGCCTGCATCTGGTGGAAGGGCTGAGCAGCCGCGACCTGGCGCCCTTGCAGATACCGTTGTTGGCCACCAGTTCACACCAGGGTGAATGGTTGCCGCACGCCCGCTTGCCTTGGCCCTGCGCATGGATGCTGGGGCACGAAGGGCAAGGCGTTGGCGCTGAACTGCTGGCCATGGCCCAGCTGACGGTGCGCATCCCTCAACCGGGCGGTGAAGAGTCGCTGAACGTGGGTTCGGCGGCAGCCGTCTGCCTCTATGAATCGGCACGGCAGCGGCTGCCGATCCCAGGGCCAGGCAGGCCTGTTGCCTAGTCGGCCTGCCCCAACGCGACCGGCCACCGCGCACGGACCACGGTATTCAATAAATCAGTCGATCAGGCCGCAAGTCGCGCAGGATCGTGGTTGCAATCTCTTCGATCGACTTGTGCGTGGACGACAACCAGGCCACACCCTCACGCCGCATCATCGCTTCGGCCTCGTTGACTTCGTAGCGACAGTTTTCCAGCGCGGCGTACTTGCTGCCGGGCCGGCGCTCGTTGCGGATCTGCGCCAGGCGGACGGGGTCGATGGTGAGACCGAAGCATTTGCGCTTGAAGGGCGACAAAGGGGTGGGCAGGCGGCCGCGATCAAAGTCTTCGGGTATCAAGGGATAGTTGGCGGCCTTGATGCCATGCTGCATGGCCAGATACAGAGAAGTCGGGGTCTTGCCGCTGCGGCTGACACCCAGCAGGATGACGTCGGCCACATCGAGGTTGCGGGCGCTCTGGCCGTCGTCGTGCGCCAACGAAAAATTGATGGCCTCGATGCGGTCGTTGTATTCCTGGCTCTGGCTGGCGTCTGAAAAGCGACCGATGCGGTGGTTGCTCTTGACGCCGTACTCCAGCTCCAGCGGCTCGACGAAGGTGCGAAACATGTCGAGCACCAAGCCCTGGCAAGACGCGTCGGTCAGGATGGAGCGCACCTCATCGTTGACCAGCGTGATGAACACCACCGGACGCCGGCCTTCACGCTGCCCCGTGGCATTGATCTCCGAGACCACATTGGATGCTTTCTCGACACTGTCGACAAAAGGCATGCGCACGTGACGGTGGCGCGCCGGAAACTGCGCCAGGATGGAGTTTCCAAAGGTTTCGGCCGTGATGCCGGTGCCGTCTGAGACAAAGAACACGGTGCGTTCGGGCATGAGGCTGATCCGGTGCCGTAGCAGGGGCTGCGATTGAAGGCCATCATAAGGAAGAAATCCCTAGAATCTGCAGCCAATCGCACGCAGCCAACGCTGTGCTGCACCTGCCGTCATTCGTGCCGGTTTGGCCAGCAAAGCCCACCATGATCTTGAAGCCGACGCCTCCCGAATCACGCAAGCTCGCAACCTCCGCGTGGATTGCCGGCGTGTCTGCGGTGCACCAGATTTTTTCATTGCCTGGAGTCTTTGCATGTCTGTGTACACCGCCCCCGTGGCCGCCCTGGAGGGTGCGCTTGTCGCACCATTTGAACAACTGAGAATGACCGACGTCGAGACGGTGGGCGGCAAGAACGCCTCTCTCGGCGAGATGATCAGCCAACTGGCTGCCAGTGGTGTGCGTGTGCCCGGCGGTTTTGCCACCACCGCGCTGGCCTTCCGCGAGTTCTTGCGCCAGGCAGGCTTGCAGCAGCGCATCCAGGACAAGCTTTCCACGCTGGATGTCGAAGACGTGCGTGCCCTGGCCGATGCCGGCGCCCAGATTCGGCGCTGGATGGTTGAGACGCCGCTGCCGGGCGCACTGGAAGCCGCCATCCGGGAGCAGTTCGCGCAGCTGAGTGCGGACAACCCGCAAGCCAGCTTTGCCGTGCGTTCATCGGCCACCGCCGAGGACCTGCCTGACGCTTCGTTTGCGGGTCAGCAAGAAACGTTCTTGAACGTCACCGGCATCGAGTCGGTGTTGCACCACATCAAAGAGGTCTTCGCTTCTCTCTACAACGACCGCGCCATCAGCTACCGCGTCCACAAGGGCTATGCCCATGCCGACGTGGCGTTGTCGGCAGGCGTGCAGCGCATGGTACGTTCCGACCTCGGCGCTGCCGGCGTCATGTTCACCATCGACACCGAGTCGGGTTTCACCGACGTCGTGTTCATCACTTCCAGCTATGGGCTGGGCGAATTGGTGGTGCAGGGCGCCGTCAACCCCGACGAGTTCTACGTGCACAAGCCGATGCTGGCCGCGGGCAAGTTTCCGGTCATCCGGCGCTCTTTGGGCAGCAAGCTGCAACGCATGGAATTTGCCACGCCGCAGGAAAAAGCCGACAGCGGCCGGCTGGTGAAGGTGCTCGACACGCCGCCTGAACAGCGCAACCGCTATTCGCTGTCTGATGCCGACGCCATCGAACTGGCCCGCTACGCGATCATCATCGAGAAGCACTACGGCCGCGCGATGGACATCGAATGGGGCAAAGACGGCGTCGACGGTCAGCTCTACATCCTGCAGGCGCGTCCTGAAACCGTGAAGAGCCAGGCGGGCGCGGGCGGCCGTGTCGAGCAGCGCTACAAACTCAAGGGCGACACCAGCAAGAACACGGTGCTGGCAGAGGGCCGCGCCATCGGCCAGAAGGTGGGCACCGGGCCGGTGCGGCTGGTGCGCAGCACCGCCGAGATGGAGCTTGTTCAGCCCGGCGACGTGCTCGTTACCGACATGACTGACCCCAACTGGGAGCCGGTGATGAAGCGCGCCGCCGCCATCGTGACCAACCGTGGCGGCCGCACCTGCCATGCGGCCATCATCGCCCGCGAGCTCGGCATACCCGCCGTGGTGGGCTGTGGTGACGCCACCGAAAAGCTGCACGAGGGCGCGCTCGTCACGGTGTCGTGCGCCGAGGGCGACACCGGTTTCATCTACGACGGCCTGCTCGAGACCGAGATCAGCGATGTGGTGCGTGGCGAGATGCCTTATTGCCCCATCAAGATCATGATGAACGTGGGCAACCCGCAGCTGGCTTTTGACTTCTGCCAGATGCCCAATTCCGGCGTCGGGCTGGCAAGGCTTGAATTCATCATCAACAACAACATCGGTGTCCATCCCAAGGCCATCCTCGACTACCCCAACATCGACCCCGACCTGAAAAAGGCCGTGGAGTCGGTGGCCCGCGGCCATGCATCACCACGCGCGTTCTATGTCGACAAGCTGATCGAAGGCGTGGCCACGATTGCGGCGGCTTTCTGGCCGAAATCGGTGATCGTGCGTTTGTCCGACTTCAAGAGCAACGAGTACCGCAAGCTCATCGGTGGCCAGCGCTACGAACCCGACGAAGAAAACCCGATGCTCGGTTTCCGCGGCGCCAGCCGCTACATCAGCGGCGAGTTTGGCGACGCCTTTGCGATGGAGTGCGAGGCGCTGCGCCGCGTGCGCGAAGACATGGGCCTGACCAACGTGGAGATCATGGTGCCCTTCGTGCGCACCGTGCGCCAGGCTGCTGCGGTGAACGTGATGCTGGCCGAGCGCGGCCTAAAGCGCGGCGTCAACGGGCTGCGCCTCATCATGATGTGCGAGGTGCCCAGCAACGCCATCCTGGCTGATCAGTTCCTGGAGCATTACGACGGCATGTCCATCGGCTCCAACGACCTCACTCAACTGACCCTGGGCCTGGACCGCGAGTCGGGCATCGAGCAGCTGACGCAGGACTTCGACGAGCGCGATCCCGCCGTCAAGGCCCTGATCTCCCGGGCCATCGTGGCTTGTCGGGCCACAGGCAAGTACGTGGGCATCTGCGGGCAGGGCCCCAGCGACCACCCCGACTTCGCCGACTGGCTGGCGCAGGAGGGCATCGTCTCGATTTCGCTCAACCCCGACTCGGTGGTCGAGACCTGGCATCGTCTGGCCAAGGGTTGAGCTTGCGCCGCGGCCGGCCGACTTGCGGGCCGGCCGCGGCGTTCGCTTGGCGGAAGATCGCTCGGCTGAAGATCACTCGGCTGAAGATCTCTGGTCTGTCAACTGCGCGGCGCACCTGCCAGGCTCCGTAGTAGAATCACAGGCTTTCCTTGCTGCACCCGTCATGTTGACGCATCGGGGCAGCTTCCACCTCTAGGCTTCACATCGCAGCCGGAACCCACAAGGAGTATTCATGCGTCACTATGAGATCGTTCTGCTGATCCATCCGGATCAAAGCGAACAGGTTCCGGCCATGCTGGAACGCTACAAGGGCCTCGTCACCGCTGCCGGTGGCAAGGTGCACCGAGTGGACGATTGGGGTCGGCGTCAGCTGGCCTACATGATCCAGAAGCTGGTCAAGGCGCACTACCTGTGCCTGAACATCGAGTGCACTTCGGCCACCCTGGGTGAGCTCGAAACCGGCTTCCGTTTCAACGATGCTGTGTTGCGCCACCTCACGGTAGGCAAGACCAAGGCCGAAATCACGCCGTCCATCATGATGAAGGCCGTCGAGCGCGAGGAAGCCCGCAAAGAGCGCCAGGAGGCCACGGCCTGATTCTTCGGCTTGCGCGGCCAGGTGCCGTGGCCCGTTGCGCAGCGGATCATCGTTGATGAACCGCTTCGTGCTGGCTGCCAACCTGGTGGAGCGAGCAGCAATGCGATACACCCCCGCCGGTTTGCCGGCCCTGGACTTGAGCTTGAAGCACGAGTCCGAGGTCAGTGAAGACGGCCAAGCGCGCAAGGTCTCGATGGAGATGAAGGCGGTCGCAATCGGGGCCATCACGCAGTCGCTGTCCGCACTGTCACTGGGAAACGGGGGCCTGTTTGCAGGCTTTCTGACCAGCACCCGCAACGGCCGAGGTCTGCTGTTCCACATCACCTCGTTTGAGGCCGACCCGGCACCCGCCAAGGTGCCAGATATTGGCGACGAGACCCTGTTATCCGGATCGAATCAATTCAAGTAGGAGCTGACTATGCCCCCACCACGTGGTAAAGGTCGTTTTTCAAAAGACAAGCGCCCCAAGCGCAACAACCAGTCGCTGCTGTTCCGCCGCAAGCGGTTCTGCCGCTTCACGGTCGCCGGTGTCACCGAGATCGACTACAAGGAGATCGACGTGCTGCGCGATTTCATCAGTGAAAACGGCAAGATCACGCCGGCCCGTCTGACGGGCACGCGCGCTTTCTTCCAGCGCAAGCTGACCACCGCCATCAAGCGCGCGCGCTTCCTGGCGTTGATGCCTTACTCTGACCAGCACAAGGTCTGAGGAGCACCCCATGCAAATCATCCTCCTCGAAAAAGTAGGCAAGCTGGGCAACCTGGGTGACGTCGTCAACGTCAAGGCCGGTTACGCCCGCAATTACCTGATTCCCACCCGGCAGGCACGTCGTGCCACCGAGGCGGCCATCAAGGAATTCGAAGCCAAGCGTGCTGAACTGGAAAAGGCTGCCGAAGCCAAGTTGTCAGCGGCCAAGGCCCTGGGCGAGCAGATGGCCGGCAAGACCGTGCGCGTGGCCCAGAAGGCCGGCGTGGACGGGCGCTTGTTTGGCTCGGTCACCAATGCCGATGTGGCCGAAGCGCTGACCAAGATGGGCACACCCATCGCCAAGTCGCAGGTGCGCATGCCCAACGGTCCGATCAAGACCATTGGTGAGCACCTGGTGTCGGTGTCGCCCCACGGCGACGTGGTGGTCGAAGTCACCGTGCACGTGGTGGCCCAGGCCGACTGACGGTTTCGTTTGACGCGAGCGTGGGCGGCGTGCCCGCGCCCAGTTCACAAAAAAAGGCCGGCATCAGCTGGCCTTTTTCTTGGCCGGACTGCTTCGCAGGGTTGGTGCACAGCTGGCCCACCGGTCGTCCACAGACTTGCGCACAGTGGCTGTGCAACACCGGTGTTGCGGTTTCGACAGCACTTGCAAGTCGCCCTGTAAATCCATCGAAAAACCGTCTAGCCTTGAGCCATGAACACCGTCTTCGACCCCCGTGACAGCACCGCCACCAAAGACGATGAGGTGGCGCGCTTGCGCGTGCCGCCGCATTCCGTGGAAGCCGAACAGAGCGTGTTGGGTGGCCTGCTGCTGGACAACCTGGCCTGGGACCGCGCAGCCGAACTGCTCAACGAAAGCGACTTCTATCGCTTCGAACACCGCTTGATCTTCTCGGCCATGGCGGCCCTGGTCACGCACAGCAAGCCGGCTGACGTGATCACCGTGTTCGAACAATTGCAGAGCCTGGGCAAGGCCGAAGACAGCGGCGGCCTGGCCTACCTGAACGCGCTGGCGCAGAGCGTGCCCAGCGCGGCCAACATGCGCCGCTATGCAGAGATCGTGCGCGAGCGCGCCATCCTGCGCAAGTTGATTGCCGCCAGCGACGAGATCGCTACCTCGGCCTTCAACCGTGAAGGCCGTGCGGTGCCGCAGATCCTGGATGAGGCCGAGAGCAAGATCCTCAAGATCGGCGAAGAGGGTTCCCGGCAGCGCCAGGGCTTCATCGGCA
>JBBQMM010000242.1:0-6849 GCA_038328935.1 Burkholderiales bacterium | reverse complement strand
ACATGCGCGCCCCAGTCGGCAGCCATGCTGCGGCCGCGCTCAGGGCTGCAGTAAGGGTCGTCACCGCTGATCACGGCTTGGGCAGCAAAGGGCAGGGGCTGGCGCACGATATGCCGCCAGCCCGCCAGCTGCGGCGGCATGTCCGCGCGGGCGGTGTCGGGTGGCGCCACCAGCAGGGCGCCACACACTTTCGATGTCAGCTTCGAATGCGCGGCCCAGGCCGCCACCAGGTGGCAGCCCAGGCTGTGCGCAGCCAGCAGCAGCGGCGGCCCGGGATGCGCGATGGCGAGCACGGCTTCTTCCAGCTGCGCCATCCAGTCGCCGCGGCGCGGCCATTCCCAATCGGCCTGCTGCACGCGCTGAAATCCAGGCCGGCCTTCCCAGTGGCTTTGCCAGTGGCCCGGGCCCGAGTTCAGCCAGCCAGGCAACAACAGCACACGCAGCGGGGCATCATCGACGACGGGCATTCCCTTATCCTTGCAAGGCTGCACACGGCAGCGACCACCGAGCACTCGATCATGACATTTCAGGTCTTTGTTGACGGCCAGGAAGGCACCACGGGTTTGCGCATCCACGAGTACCTGGCCCAGCGCGGGGACGTGAACGTGCTGCGCATTGCGCCTGAAATGCGCAAGGACGCTGGCGAGCGGGCGCGGCTGCTGAACGCGGCCGACGTGGCTTTTCTGTGCCTGCCCGACGCGGCGGCCAAGGAAGCGGCTGCTTTGGTGACCAACCCGAAGACCTGCCTGATAGACGCCAGCACCGCGCACCGCACCGCTGCGGGCTGGGTGTTCGGCATGCCCGAACTGGCGCCCGGGCAACGGGCGGCCATCCGGCAGGCCAAGCGCATTTCCAACCCGGGCTGCCACGCCAGCGCATTCATCCTCCTGATGCGGCCTTTGGTGGACGCAGGGCTACTGCCCGCGAGCCATCCGGTGACGGCCACCTCCATCACCGGATACTCCGGGGGTGGCAAGAATATGATCGAACAGTATGAAGCCAATGCTCGCTCAGCGGCTGAGCCTGCACTTACTTCTCCTCGTCCCTATGCGCTGACGCTGGTACACAAGCACGTGCCAGAAATGATGGCGCACACGGGGCTGCAGGTGCCGCCGATCTTCATGCCCATCCTGGGCAATTTCTACAAGGGCCTGTCGGTCACGGTGCCGCTGCATTTGGGCGCGTTGGGCACCACACCCGAGGCGGTGCATGCGGCGTTGGCGGCGCGCTACGCGGGTGAGCGCTTCATCCGCGTGATGCCGCTGCGCGACCCGGCCACGCTGGAAGGCGGTTTTTTCGATGTGCAGGCGTGCAACGACACCAACTTCGTCGATCTGTTCGTGTTCGCCAACGAAACCCAGGCGCTGCTGATGGCGCGCCTGGACAACCTGGGCAAAGGTGCCAGCGGCGCCGCCGTGCAGACGATGAACGTGCACCTGGGGGTGGACGAAGGGCTGGGACTTTGACGCCGCATTCAGAGGCCCGCGTCCCGACGTGGATGTGCTCCTGACTCGGGGCGCTGCCCCGCATCGTGAAGCTCAGGCGGGCCGTTCCCGGTAGTGGTAGCTGTAGCCTTCAGCAAACCCGAGCCGGTTGTAGAGGCGCCGCGCCGCGAGGTTGTCGCCTTCGACCTGCAGGTAGCCCGTCCGTCCGCCAGCGTTGACCGCCAGCGAGAGCAGGCGCTCACACAGCATTTGCGCCAGGCCCTGCTTGCGGGCGGCGGGGTGGGTGTACACGTCGTACAGGCCGACCAGATCGGCTTCGCGGGCAAATTGGCCACAGGCCAGCGTGGTGCCATCTTCTTCGCGCTGGATGCCGAAGCCCTGGTAAGGCACGGGCGACATCGCCAGCCGCTGCGCATGGGCGGCGCGCTGGTCAGCGGGGCTGCCGCGCATTTCACCCACCGTCTGGGCGTAGTCAGTTGCAGCCAGCGGTACCCAACGCAGGCCTGCCGGTAAAGACTTCAGCATCGCGCCGTGATTGCGGGGCAGGGCCGGGCACACCATGACGCGGGTGTCGTCCAGCACGGTGTAGCCGCGCTCGGCCAGCAACGAGTCCAGCTGCGGAGGCTGTGTAAAGCGGGTGATGCGCACCACCAGTGGCAGGGCGGCGCGGGTGTACGCGGCCTGCGCCTGCGCAAGTTTCTCGTCAAGCGCGAGCCGACCGGCGGCCACCGCATTGATGCAGCGCGCGCGCTTGGCTTTTCCAGGGTTGAAGCGCAGCAGCCAGCCGTCCATCCACAGCTGCTGGGGTGGGGCGCTGGCGTTGATGCTGGCGTCTTCAATCCGCGACAGCCAGGCGTCGTCGAAGTCAGCACCGGCGGCCAAGGCATCAACCAAGGCGGTGCACCATCTCTTTGGCGAATTCAACGAACGCCAACGCACCCTTGCTGGCGGGGTCGAAAGTGACACCAGGCTGGCCGTAGCTGGGGGCTTCGGCAAGACGCACGTTGCGTGGGATCACGGTGTTGAACACCTTGTCGCCGAAGTGCGCCTTCTACTGGTCGCTGACCTGCTGCTGCAGCGTGATGCGGGGGTCGAACATCACGCGCAGCAGGCCGATGATCTGCAGCTCGGGGTTGAGATTCGCGTGCACCTGCTTGATGGTGTTCACCAGGTCCGACAGCCCTTCGAGGGCAAAGTACTCGCACTGCATCGGCACCACCACGCCATGCGCTGCGCACAGGCCGTTCAGCGTCAGCAGGCTGAGTGATGGCGGGCAGTCGATCAGCACGAAGTCGTAGCTGCCGGCCACGGCGGTCAGCGCGGCCTTGAGTCGGCGTTCGCGGCGCTCCAGATGCACCAGTTCAACCTCGGCACCGGCCAGTTCGCGGTTGGCTCCCAGCACCTGGTAGCCCCCGCGTGGGCTGGGCTGCGCGGCGTCGGCGATGGTGGCCGATTCGAGCAGCACGTCGTAGATGCTGGATGTCAGCGCGCGTTTGTCGATGCCCGAGCCCATGGTGGCATTGCCCTGAGGGTCGAGGTCGACCACCAGCACCCGCTTGCCTACCTGGGCCAGGCCGGCAGCGAGGTTGACGGTGGTGGTGGTCTTGCCGACACCCCCCTTTTGGTTGGCGACGCAGAAGACACGCATGCCCCTGTGGGTTTGCGAGCTCACTGGGTACCCAGCTTGATGCCGAAGCCGACCAGAAAGACACCCGCCAGCTTCTCCAGCGCGCGCGCCAGACCGAGGTGTGCGCGAACCTGGGCGCTGACGGCGTTGGCGAATGCGCACAGCGTCAAACCGTAAGCCAGTGTGATGACGGCTATGGTGGCTGCCATGGCAAGAAAAGTCACCGCGCCCTGGTGCTGGGCGGGGTTGATGAACAGCGGGAAGAAAGCCATGTAGAAGACGATGGCCTTGGGATTGAGCAGGGTGATGAAAAACGCCTGCCGCGCATAGTGGCGCGGTTCGATGCGGATCGGCGACGCGGCACCCGGCTTGGCGAAGATCAATTTGAGGCCGATGTAGGCCAGATAGGCGGCGCCAGCCACCTGCACCAGCTTGAAAGCTACGGGATAGGCCGCCAGCAACGCTGCCACGCCGGCCACGGCCAGCCACATCAGGACCTGGTCGCCGACGATGATACCGACGGTGGCGGCAGCGCCGGCCCTCAGGCCGCCTTTGGCCGTGGACGTGAGCAAGGCAAAGGTTCCGGGGCCGGGCAAGGCCAGGAAGACGAGGATGGCGGCGCAGAAAGCGCCGTAATCGGCGATGCCGAGCATGGTAATGGGGGGCTTTCTGCGGGTGGGCCAGACGGGTAGGAGTTCAACGCCCTGGTGTTGCGTTCGCGCGTGGGTGAGGCGGCGCTGCGGGTTTCAGCTCGGCGAACGCTGTCGCCTCTGCGGCCGGGACATCGAGCTGCGGCAGGAACGATGCGGAAACCTTGGCGGCGGGAAGGGCCGTCTGTCCATGTGGATGACTCTGCCACCGGCTGAGGTCGAATCCCCCCTGGACCAACCGGGAGCGTATCGCAGTTTCGTCGGCACTTGCCAATTCAGGCTTGCGGGCCAGCACCCACAGGTATTCTCGACCGGGCTCGCTGACCACCGCATAGCGGCCATCCGGCGCCAACTCCAGCACCCAATACGTACCCCAGATCGGCAGCCAGCGTAGCCACGTCGGCAGGAAACTCACCTCAAGCTGGGCGGGTTCCAGCTGGCTGCCTCGAAGCACAGAGCCTGCAGCGCGGGCCACCCCGACCACGCTGTCGATGCTTCCGTCGTCGCGCCGGCAACGATTGATGACCTCCACGTGACTACCGGGCAGCAGACGATAACTGGCCGTTGTGTCGCTGACGCACTGCTTCTGAAAGCGGTTTGGAAACCAGGCTACCTGATACCAGGTGCCCATGTAGGCGGGCACATTGAGGCTCGGCAGTGCCTCAACAGGGGCCGCGGTCTGGGCGTGGGCGCACGCCACCAGGAGTGCCAGCGTGATAGCAGCGATCACCTGGACACCGGGCAGAGGCACATGGCATCTTGATTTCGGGCCCTTGCCGTGCGGCCTCCTGTCTTGCTGACTCATGTTGGAAAGGCTCATGTTGGAAAGGCTCATGTTGTGCTGGCTCCTGTTGCGCTGGTTCATGCGGGTTCTGTGATGACGGACGGTCGGGGCTTCATCCACACCAGGCAGCGGTCGGCTTCCATCCCCGGCACTTGCAGTTGTTCCACGTGAAACACGTCGACGCCCTCTGGCAGGGCTTCGATTTCATCCTGAGGGTGCTTGCCCTTCATGGCCAGCCAGACCGCGCCCGGCGCCAGGTGGCTGTGGGTCAGCCGCGCAAAGTCAGCCAGCGACGCAAAGGCACGCGACGTGATCACGTCAAAAGGCGGCGCCTGGAAGCCTTCGACTCTGCTGTGCGCCGAATCGAGGTTGGGCAACGCCAAAGAACCGGCGACCTGCCTGACAAAAGCCGCCTTCTTGCCCACCGTGTCCACGCAGGTGACCGCGAGCTGGGGCAACACAATGGCCAGCACGGCGCCAGGCAAGCCGCCGCCACTGCCCACGTCCAACAAGCGGGCTCCGACCACCCCAGAAGCTTGCAAGTGTCGAGACAAGGGCGCAACCACCGCCAGGCAGTCTGCCAGGTGCTGCGTCAACATGCCAGCGCGATCCCGGACGGCCGTCAAGTTGTAAGTGCCGTTCCACCGTTGCAAGAGATCGATGTAACCCAGCAGCCGCTGGCTCTGGTCGGCATCAGGCTGGATGCCCAGTGGGACGCACACCTGCTGCAACAACCACTCGGCTTCAGCCGTCTGCATCAGGCGGCCGACTCGACGGATGGGTCACCCACAAAGCCCTTGAAGCGGCCCTTCTTGAGGTGCACGAGCAACAACGAAATGGCGGCGGGTGTGACGCCCGAGATGCGGGCGGCCTGGCCCAGCGTGGCGGGGCGGTGCCTCGTCAGCTTTTGGCGAACTTCGAACGACAGCGCAGCCACCTGCGCATAGTCCAGATCCGCCGGCAACTTCAAGTCCTCGAAGGCCAGGGTGCGCTGCACCTCGTCGATTTGCTTGTCGATGTAGCCGGCATAGCGAATGCCGATTTCGGCCTGCTCGATGACCTCGTCGGCCGCCCGCTGGCCCCATTCGGTGCGCAAGGTTTCACGTGAAACATCGGCCTGGCCCGCGATCCGGGCCACCTCAGCCACAGCATCAAACCCGATGCCCGGCCGGCGCAGCAGATCTGCCAAGGGATATTCGTGCTCGAGCGCCTTGCCCAGCAGGCGTTCAGCGTCTGCCGCCGGCACTGTGGCGGGGCGCACCCACGTGCTGCGCAGGCGCTGCAACTCGCGCTCAAGCCGCTCCCGCTTCAGATTGAATGCTGCCCAGCGCTCGTCGCCCACCAAACCCAGCGTTCGTCCGGCTTCGGTCAGCCGCAGGTCCGCGTTGTCTTCTCGCAGTTGCAGACGGTATTCGGCGCGGCTCGTGAACATGCGGTAAGGCTCGGTTACGCCCTTGGTCACCAGGTCATCGACCAGGACACCCAGGTAGGCCTCGTCTCGCCGTGGCAGCCAGGGTTCAAGCCCCTTGACCTGCAGCGCGGCATTTACCGCAGCGTACAAGCCCTGCGCTGCCGCCTCTTCATACCCGGTGGTGCCGTTGATCTGCCCGGCGAAAAACAACCCCTGGATGGCGCGCGTCTCGAAACTGCGCGTCAGTTCGCGGGGGTCGAAGTAGTCGTACTCGATCGCATACCCCGGCCGCACGATGTGTGCCCGCTCAAGGCCCACGATGCTTTGCACCGCGGCGGTCTGGATGTCGAAGGGCAGGGAAGTGGATATGCCATTCGGGTAGAACTCGTGCGTGGTCAGACCCTCGGGCTCCAGAAAGATCTGGTGGCTGTCCTTGTCGGCAAAGCGGTTGATCTTGTCTTCCACGCTCGGGCAGTAGCGTGGGCCCACGCCCTCGATCTTGCCGGTGAACATGGGGCTGCGGTCAAAGCCGCTGCGGATGATGTCGTGCGTGCGCTCGTTGGTGTGCGTGATCCAGCAAGGCACCTGCTGCGGGTGCATGGCCGTATTGCCCATGAAGCTGAACACCGGCACCGGTTGGTCGGCGTTCATGCCGCCGGGCACACCGTCGCCGGGTTGTTCGGTGCACTGGCTGTAGTCGATGCTGCGGCCGTCCAGGCGCGGCGGCGTGCCGGTTTTCAAGCGGCCCTGCGGCAGCTTCAGCTCTTTGAGCCGGGCCGAGAGCGACACGGCGGGCGGGTCGCCCGCGCGGCCGGCGGCGTAGTTGTTCAGGCCCACATGGATCTTGCCGTCGAGGAAGGTGCCAGCGGTCAGCACCACGGTGCGGCTGCGGAAGCGGATACCCACTTGCGTCACAGCGCCCACCACACGGT
>JBBQMM010000241.1:0-6867 GCA_038328935.1 Burkholderiales bacterium | reverse complement strand
GGTCTACATTCGCAGCATGAAGAACAGGGTCCGCAACCGGACCGCCAAGGAGGCGCCCCTTGTCATTTGATGTCATTCCCGAACAGACCCGAGCCGCCGGCCTGGGCGCACTGATGAAGGGCGCGGGCCTGCTGACGCGCTGGCTGCCCATCCCGCAGCCCACGCTGCTGGTCGGCCCGGGCTCCAGCGCGCAGTTGGGCCAGGCCGTGGCGGCCTGCGGCCACCGCATGGTGATGATCGTCACCGGCGGTTTCGCAGTCCGCGCCGGTCTGCTGACGCCGATGCTTGATGCGCTGACCGCCGGCGGTACGCCCTATGCCATTTTCGACAAGATCACACCCGACGCGCCCATCCCGCTGGTTGAGGAGGGCATCGAGTTCTACCAGCAGCACGACTGCGATGCGGTCATCGCTTTTGGCGGCGGCTCGTCGATGGACGCCGCCAAGGCCATCGCGGCGGCCAGCGCCAACCCGGGCAAGCCGCTGCGCAAGCTGGCCGGCTACTTCAAGGGCCTGAAGAGCCCGCCGCCCATCTACGCCGTGCCCACCACGGCCGGCACGGGTTCTGAAGTCACCGTGGCCGCGGTCATTGCCGACCCCGAACGCGAGAGCAAGATCGTCATCGTCGACACGCGCCTGGTGCCCAAGATTGCCGCGCTCGACCCAACGCTGATGACCGGCCTGAGCCCCGCCACCACCGCCGCCACCGGCATGGACGCGCTGACCCATGCGGTGGAAGCCTACCTGGGCAACTGGGCCACGCCGGCCACCGACGCCAAGGCATTGCAAGCCGTGAGCCTGATCTTCAAGAACCTGCGCACCGTGTACACCGACGGCAGCAACCTCAAGGCGCGTGAACAGATGGCGCTGGCCGCCACCTATGCCGGCATCGCCTTCACACGCGCCAACGTGGGCTACGTACACGCCATCGCCCACCAGTTCGGCGGCAAATACCACACGCCGCACGGGCTGGCCAATGCCATCGTGTTGCCGCATGTGCTGAAGTTCTCGGCCCCGGTCGTCACCGACCGCCTGGCCCAGCTGGCCGTGCGCGCCGGCCTGGGCCGCAAGGGCCTGTCCGAAGAAGCGCTGGCGCAAAAGTTCCTGGACGGCGTGGACGCGTTGAACCACAAGCTGCAGATTCCGCTGCACCTGGACGCGCTGCAGGCCGCCGACATCCCTGCGCTGGCGCGCGCCGCCTGCAAGGAAGCGCACACCGGCTACCCGGTGCCGCGCTACATGACGCAGGCGCAGTGCGAAGAAATGATCGGTCGTCTGCTGCCACCGGCTGCCGCGGCGCCAGCAAAAGCTGCGCTTCGCACGGCCGCCAAAAAGACAGCGCCCGCCGGTAAGACCACACCCCCGAAAACGCCCGCTCGCAAGGCCGTTGCCACCAAGGCAGCCAGCCGCAAAACCACCAAGACCCGGGCCGCCAAGGCCTGAGCACACTCACTTCTCCGAAAGACCCCCGCCATGAAAAAAGTCGTCACCGTCTCGCTGGGTTCATCCAAGCAAGATTTCAGCTTCGAGACCGATTTTCTGGGCCACCACTTCCAGGTCAAGCGCATGGGCGCCGACAACGACACCGGCAAGGCCTGGGAACTGATGCGCCGGCAGCAGGCGAATGCCGACGCCATCGGCCTGGGCGAGATCGGCGACCACTGGAACGTGGGCCAAAACACGGTAGTGAACAAGGAAACCAAGCGGCTGCTGAACGTGGTGACGCGGGTGCCGGCGACCACCGGCGCCACCCTGCGCCGCCTGCTGCAGGTGCGCGCGGTGCGCTATGTGCAGAACCACCTGGGCGACTTCTTCAACAACAACCTGGTGCTGTTCCTGTCGGGCATGCGCAACTACGACATGGCCGTGGCCCTGGCGGACTACACACCCAACCTGAGCTTTGCCGATGCGCTGACGCAGACCGGCGCGCCCGCGCTGCTGACCTCACTGACGCAACTGGAGCTGTATTCCAAGGGCCACGACTTTGCGCTGTCCGGCAAGCGTGGCGAGATGCTGGAAGCGGCGCTGTCCGGCTTCAAGAACAACCGCCTGGCCGCAGCGGTGGCCAAGTCGCACGTGGTAGTCGGCACCTTTGCCGAGATCAGGGCCGTGGGCAGCGCTGCCAACCTGGACGGCAAGACCGTCATCACCTCGGCCGTGGACGACGAGCGACTGGCCTTCTTCACCAAGTGCAACGTGAACCTGGTGATCGACGTGTCGCCGCAGTTGTTCCAGCGCGTGGTGGGCACCAACGTCATCGAGGCCATGATCCTGGCTGCGTTGGGCAAGCCGCATGAAGAGGTGTCGGACGACGACTTCATCGAGATCCTGGACGAACTGGACCTGAAGCCGCGCCTGCTGCACCCGACAGGCAAGTTCCGCGACATTCGCCGCTTTGCCTTCGTCATCCACCCGCTGAGCCAGGAATTCATCAAGCAGGGCTTCCCCATTCCCAAGGCGACGCCGAAGTTCGTGATGGACCGGGTGGAGACGCTGGCCGCGCACTTGCCGCCGATGGTCTATTGCAAGATGCAGAACATCGTTTCGCCCACCGGCTCCGAGGCCGAGGGCTGGCTGATCAGTGTCGGCGGCACGCCCAAGGAAATGCTGGCGCGCAGCCCTGAGTTCACCTACCGGCGCCTGCTCGCTGCCAGCAAGATGGCCGAGAAGATGGGCGCACAAATCATGGGCCTGGGCGCTTTCACCAAGGTGGTGGGCGACGCTGGCATCACGGTGGCGCGGCGCTCGCGCCTGCCCATCACCACCGGCAACAGCTACTCGGCCAGCGGCGCGCTGTGGGCCGCTGCTGATGCCATGAAACGCATGGGCTTGGTGAAGGTCGAGAAGGACGGCAAACGCATCCAGGCCAAGACCATGGTGATTGGCGCCACCGGCTCGATAGGCTCGGTCAGCGCACGCCTGCTGGCGATGGCCTTCGACGAAGTGGTGCTCGCCGGCCGCGACCTGAAGAAGCTCGAAGAGCTGAAGGCCAGCATGCTGCTCGACACACCCGACGCGAAGATCGTCTGTGCCACCGACTACGACTCGCTGCTGGGCGAGATGGACATGATCGTCACCAGCACCTCGGGTGCGGGCAAGAAGGTGCTCGACATCATGAAGGTGAAGCCGGGCTGCGTGATCACCGACGTGGCGCGCCCACTGGACCTGCCGCCCGAGGAAGTGGCCAAGCGGCCCGACGTGCTGGTCATCGAATCAGGAGAGATCGAGCTGCCCACCAAAGTGCGCGGCATGAAAAGCATCGGCCTGCCGCCCAACGTCATCTACGCCTGCCTGGCCGAGACCATCGTGCTGGCGCTGGAGGGGCGCTTCGAAGTCTTCACCATCGGCCGCGACACCGAATGGGAAAAGGTCAAGGAGATCTACAAGCTCGGTCTGCGCCACGGCATGAAGCTGTCGGCCATCTCGGGCGTGAAGGGCGTGTACAGCGATGAAGACATCGCACAGGTGGTGGTATTGGCCAAGCAGGCCAGGCTGACCTGGAACAAGGGCGGCAGCAGCCGCAAGGCGCCAGCGAAGAAGGCGGCAGCAGCGCCCAAAGCTGCAGCAGCCAAGAAAGTGGCACCGGCACGCAAGGCTGCACCCGCCACCCAAGCCGCGCCGGTGAAGAAAGCAGCGCCGGTGAAGGTGGCCACCAGACCCGCCGCCGCACCTGCCGCCGAACCTGCCACGAAACGGGCCACAAAACGGGCCGCAAAACGGGTCGCGCCGGCCCAGCCGGCAGAGCCGGCGCCGCAGCCGCTGGCCACGAAAAAGGCGGCCCCGGCGCGCCGCAAGGCCGCTGCCGCCGCCTGAACCTGAAGGCCCTGCATGAGCTCACACCGCCTGAACCCGCTCGACACCGCGTGGCTGTTCACCGAATCGCGCGCCACCCCCAACCACGTGGGCGGCCTGCTGCAGTTTCGCCTGCCGCCTGGCGCGCCGCGGGACTTCTTGCGTCACATGATGGAAGAGTTTCGCAACCACCGCAGTTTCACGGCGCCCTGGAACCAGCGGCTGAAAGTGGCCTTCAACAAGAACCCGGTGCCGGTCTGGGTGGAAGACGACGACATCGACCTCGAGTACCACGTGCGCCACGCCGCACTGCCCTGGCCGGGCGGCGAACGCGAACTCGGTGAGCTGGTGGGCCGGCTGCACAGCGCGCCCCTCGACCTGGCCAGGCCGCCCTGGGAGTGCACCCTCATCGAGGGCCTGTCGGACGAACGCTTTGCGATGTTCATCAAGATGCACCATTCGCTGATCGATGGTGTCAGCGGCATGAAGATGCTGGAGCGCGCGATGGCCGGCGACGCCGAGCGCAGCCTCAGCCTGCCGCCGTTCTGGGCCTCGGGTGCGCCGAAGAGCACGAAACCCGCGCGCACCGGCCCCGCTCCCACGGTGGCCAACGCCACATCCGCCATCGTGGAGGCGCTGAGCGGGCAGGCGCGCTCGCTGCCGCAACTGGTGACCGCGTTTGGCAAGATCCTCAAACGCATCGGCGACCCCAGCGACGGTCTGGCCGTGCCGTTCGACGCGCCGCGCTCCGTCCTGAACGGCCGCGTGCGCGAAAAGCGCCGCTTTGCCACCCAGCAGTTCCCGATGCAGGACCTGCGCGCCGTGGCCGCTGCCGCCGAGTGCACCTTGAACGACGTCGTGCTGGCCATCTGCGGCGGTGCGCTGCGCCGCTTCCTGCTGGAGCGTGACTGCCTGCCCGACAAGCCACTGACGGCCGGCATTCCGGTGTCGGTGCGCCCCAAGGACGACGAGGGCACCGGCAACGCCATCAGTTTCATCGTCGCCACGCTGGGCACCGATATCGAAGACGCCGTCGAGCGCCTGGCCGCCATCAGAAGCAGCGTCAAGCACGCCAAGGCCCATGTGCAGAGCCTGCCGCGCGACGCGATGACGCAGTACACGATGGTGCTGATGGCGCCGACGCTGATCACGCTGCTCACCGGCATCGGCGGGCGCACGCCGCCGATGTTCAACATCACCATCTCCAACGTGCCCGGTCCCGACCGGGCGCTGTACTTCCGCGGCGCCGAGCTGCTGGCCATCTACCCGGCATCCATCGTGACCCACGGCCAGGCACTGAACATCACCTGCGAAAGCTACAACGGCCAGATGAATTTCGGCTTCACGGCCTGCCACACATCAGTGCCCAGCACGCAGAAGCTGGCCGTCTATGCGCTGCAGGCGCTGCAGGAACTGCAAGTCAGCCTGGGGTTCGGTCAGCCCTTGAAGGCTCTGGCCAAACCCGCCGCTGCCCGACGGGCAGCGGCCAAGCCAGCGGCGGCCAAACCCGCGGCCGCCAAGAAAGTCGCCGCGCGTCGCAAGCAAGCCACCCCCGCATAAGTCTCCGTAGCGGGCGCGAGCTACGCGCTGGCCGGCGCCAACCTGGGCGACGACGGCGCGGTGTTCGAGGCGACGTTGACCGCCGAAAACGGTGTTGCGGGTGCTGCGGCTTTGCTGCGCGTCTCGTCAGCGCCCGGCGTGGTTTCCGAGATGGCGACTTCGCGCTGTCTGACTGGGCCGTGAGGGCGGTTGTGGAGCCTTCGTCGGATGGCGGTTCATCGACCCGGCGCTGGAGGCCCTGCAGTGCGGCAGCAGCGCGCGTGTCGACGAGGACCACGGCGCCACCTCGCAAGCATCGAGGCTTTGACGGCCGAGGTGCAGGCGTTGCTGGAGGTCTGTGCCGGGGCCACCATGTGCGACGCCGCACAGACTTCGGCCGCAGCTTCAGGCAAGTTCGGCGTTCGCGGCTGCAGGGTGCCACCGCAGCTGTCGCGGGCCCGCCGCGGCCAACCCTCGTTTATCCGGAAAGGCCTCACCATGCCCATGCATCCCCACCCCACCTCCTTCGGCGTATTCAAGCCCGTGGACCATGTGCTGATGTCCTTTGCCAGCGCTGCTCACGCCGACGCCGCGGTGAGCGCGCTGCACGACGCCGGCTTCGGCGAGTCGGACCTCTCGCGCTATACCCCCAGCGAGATGCAGGCCCAGGCGGAAACGGACATCGACAACGCCGGCGGGCTGGCGTCGCTGGGGCAGGACTTGAACCTCGTCAAGGCCCATCTGGCGCTGGCACTGAAAGGCCACAGCTTCGTCGTCGTCAGCGCCGCCCACGACGACCAGGTGCAACGCGCCACCCAGGTGGCAACGCGCACGCACGCCACCCGGGCGCAACACTACGGCACGCTGGTGGTCGAGGAACTGATTCCCCCGGGATCCACCACCCACCAGACCGCCGAATCACCCGACCGCGGCCTGGATCTGCACAAGAGCACGCGCGACGACGTGCTCGGCCCCACTGCCGACGCGTGAACCCCTGCGCGGGCGCCTTTCCAGCCGGCCGACGCGAGGTGGGAGCCGCGCTTGCCCGAGATCGCCCTGGCCGCTGAACGCGATTTCCCCCCATTCACTTCGCTGGCAAGCGTGGCAGGGCACGGTTTGCGGGCGTCGATCAAGAAAGGCGCGATATGAAGAACGAACGCGGACGAGGGGCGCACGAAGTGGCGCTGACCGCTGACGACCACGCGCTGGGTGACCCGCACGCGGGCCTGACCCTTCTCGAGTACGGCGACTACGAATGTGCAGCCTGCATCCAGGCCGAGCCGCTGACGAAACACCTCGTGGAAACCTTTGGCAAGCGGCTGCGCTTCATCTACCGGCACTTCCCGCTGGTGGAGACGCACCTGCAAGCCGAATTGGCGGCCGAGGCCGCCGAAGCGGCTGCCGCGCAAGGCGAGTTCTGGGCCATGCACCACCTGCTGCTCAGCCCGCCGCACCAGCTGGGTCTGCCAGCGTTGACCGCGCATGCGCAATCCATCGGCCTGGACATGAACCGCTTCAATGCCGAGATGGCGGACCG
>JBBQMM010000240.1:0-6894 GCA_038328935.1 Burkholderiales bacterium | reverse complement strand
TAACTTCGGCGCCAGCCGAATGGAAGTTCAGGTTCATGGAAGTTAAAGGGAAGTTTAGGAAGTTCAGGAAGTTAGTAGAAGTTGGGGTCAGAGAAGTAGGAAGTTGGGGTCAAGGAAGTTGGCAAAGGAAGTTGGCAAAGGAAGTTGGGGTCAGGTCTTGCCTTTTGCCTCCGCCAACCGCGCCACTCGTGCCTGCCCTGCCCCTTCGAGTTGATTTCCCAGGCGCGGATTTACCATGCGACGTCGCGCGGTGACCACCGTGTGGCAATCATTACCAGCTGATCTTGCGCACGCGCCAACCAATCGTTCGCGCCTGATTTGCCATCTCAACGGCGTGTACACGCAGCAGCTCAACCACCCAATGGTTCAGAGTACCTTCACCCCTGGCAGCTTACGCATGCCTCGGTCGAATGTCGCGGTGAAGTCGCAGCCTTGCGGGGCATGCTTGGCGACCACCAGACAGTCGGCGAATCCGCATGAGCCCGCTTCAAAAAGCGTCACGGCACCCACGACGGCCTTGCGGTCCTCGAAGGCGAACGCGGTCTCCTCCAACAGGCTGCGCACCGCGATCAGCTGCGCGTGCTTGTCCTGATCAAAGGCCGACCTCAGCGTCCAGACTGCTTCCACCAGGACAACATCCGTCACCAGCAACGAGCCGGGCGTGCCACCGTGTTCGGCCAGCAGCGCATCGATACGCTTGCTCTGCGCCGGGTCATCGTTTAGCCACAGGCGCAGCAGGATGTTGGTGTCGATGCCGATCATCGGCCGGCGGACTTGCGGCCCGCCGGGATTGGCCCGTGTTTATCCCGCAGATGCTTGGAGACGGCTTCGTCCATCTGCTCGACGCTCAGCGGTGCGGCATGAGGCGACTTGAGCAATCCACGGATGCGCCGAGCATCGGGCTTGACGTGCCGCGCGGTAATCGTGTTGTCCGCCTGAATCTGGAAGTCGAGGATCGCACCGGCATCCAGGCTCAGCCGATCGCGAATCTCCTTGGGCAGCGTGAGTTGCCCCTTGCTGGTGAGGGTGGCGAACATGATCGAATCCTCTCAGGGTCATATGCCTCCTTACACTATAACGCGGTAAGGAACCTGGTGGGATCGTTCTGGACCGTTCGGGACCGTTCGGGACCGTTCGGGGACCGTTCGGGACCGTTCGGGGACCGTTCGGGGTCAGGTCTTGCTTCTTGCCTCGACCGAGCGCAGGATCCGCGCATGTCCCGCCCCCTTCGAGTCGAATTTCCAGGCGCGATCTACCACGTGACTTCGCGCGGTGACCGCCGTGAGCCGATCTACCGAGACGATGACGACCGTCGCGCACAACTCGACGTGTTGGCGCAGGCCACGGATCGATTCGACGCGCAGGTGCTGGCGTACTGCCTGATGGGCAATCATTACCACCTGGTATTGCACACGCGCCAACCCAATCTTTCGCGCCTGATGCGCCATCTCAACGGCGTGTACACGCAACAGTTCAACCGGCGACACGCGTTGGTCGGTCACGTGTTTCAGGGCCGTTTCAAGGCGATCCTGGTCGACCGGGACAACTACCTGCTTGCCGTTTGTCGCTACGTTGAACGCAACCCGGTCGCCGCCCGCATGGTGAGCGCCGCCGCCGATTGGCCCTGGTCGAGTTATGGCGCGCATGTCTGCAGCGTTGACACGCCGCACTGGCTGGATTCGGACGGCCTTCATGGTTACTTGCTGGGGCGCGAGCTGCGGACCCCCGCCGACCGCGGGCACGCAGCAGCGCGCTACGCTGATCTGGTGGCCGAAGACACGGCCTCAGCGTTGTGGGACACCGCGCTGCGGCAGCAGGTGTATTTGGGCGATGAGGCTTTCGTGGAGCGCATGCTGTCGATGGCTGCGGCGAGTGCATCGAAATCTGCGTCGCGTGAGGTACCAAAAGCACAGCGAATCGCGCCGCATACCTTTGCGCAGTACTTGAACCGACATGCCGACCGTGCTGCTGCAATGCACGCAGCCTACACCCAAGGGGGTCTCACGATGACGCAGATCGCAACTGACAGCGGGCTCTCGGTATCGCGGATCAGCCGGATGATTTCTGGGGTGGAGACTGGCCGCGCGGGTACTGGCACGACAGTCAAAGCCTGATCGTGAGGATGCCAGGATCGGCCGAAGTAGCCTGAGGTGTTGGTCTTGGCAAAAGGCAAGACCTGAGCCTTGTCCTGCTTCTTTTCCTGAACCCTTTTCCTGCCCTGGGCAAAAGGCAAGACCTGACCCTGTTCCTCCCATCGGCCTTGGGACAGCTCGATCAGGTCGACCTCAAATAGGGAGAGTCACTGAGGCGAAATCAGCGCGGGTCGTAACAACCGTCGGCAGCTTGTCCTACACCGCTCCCGGTGGTCGCCTGATCGCAGCACTGCCTGCGCCAGTTGAATATCGCGTGTATGTCAAACAAATCGACCTCGGGGACGCTGCGCATCCTGACCGTCAACATTCACAAGGGCTACACGGCGTTCAATCGCCGCTTCATGCTGCGTGAACTTCGCGACGCCGTTCGCGCCGAACGCAGCGATCTTGTCTTTTTGCAGGAAGTCTGCGGCCCGTCGCCGAAGGCCGGCAGGCGCGACAAGGAGGCAGGCAATGTTGGCGATCACGAGTTCCTGGCCGACCAGATCTGGCTCGACCACGCCTACGGCCGCAACGCCGTCGCAGACGGCAGGGATCACGGCAATGCACTGCTATCCCGCTACCCGATAACGGGCTGGAGCAACCGTGATGTCTCGATGCCTGGGGATGAGCCGCGCGGCCTGTTGCATTGTGTGGTGCAGCTCGATGTGCCTGGCCCGCCATTGCACGTGGTGTGCGTGCATCTCGGGCTGCGTGAGTCGCACCGACGTCAACAACTTGTGCGACTGGGCCAAATGCTGCAGGAAGTGGTGCCTGCCGACGCTCCGCTGGTGGTGGCGGGTGACTTCAACGACTGGCGGTCACTTGCCGACGGGGTGCTGAGCGACACCGGCTTGAGGGAAGTGTTCCGGCAACGCGACGGTGTCCACGCGCGCAGCTTTCCGGCGCGCTGGCCGCTGTTGCGGCTGGACCGCATCTACGTGCGCCAGGTTGCCGCGTCGAGCCCGCTGCGGCTGTCGAGGCGGCCGTGGTCGACGCTGTCGGATCACGCGCCCCTGGCCGCCGAAATCTCCCTCTGGATGACCTTGCCAGCATGAAACTTGACTGGACATCCGGCAACCACATCACGCTGCTCGAAAACGGCGAGCAGTACTACCCCCGCGTCTTCGAGCTCATTGCAGGGGCCAGGCGCGAAGTTCTGGTCGAGACCTTCATCCTGTTCGACGACAAGGTCGGGCGCCAGTTGCAGCAGGCGTTGCTGCAGGCCGCCGCCAACGGCGCCGAAGTGCATCTGCTGGTCGACGGCTGGGGCTCGCCCGACCTGTCGTCCGACTACATCGGCCCCCTTGCCGATGCCGGCGTGCAGCTGCGGGCATTCGACCCCGTGCGCCGACTTTTCGGCACTCGCGTGAACCTGTTCCGCCGCATGCACCGCAAGCTGGTGGTGGTCGACGGGCAGCACGCTTTCGTCGGCGGCATCAACTTTTCGATCGACCACCTGTCCGAATTTGGTCCGATGGCCAAGCAGGACTACGCGATCGAGATTCAAGGCCCGCTGGTATCCCAGATCCAGCTCTTCTGCCAGGCCAGCCTGACGGCTCCTCAACCGAGGCGTCTGTCCCGGATGCAGCGCTGGCGCGACCGTATGCTCAGACCCGTCAACCCGCTGGAGCCGGCGGCTGGGGCGACAGCGGCTTTCGTCACGCGCGACAACCTCGGCCATCGCAAGGACATCGAGCTTCAGTACCGCGCCGCGCTGCGCCGAGCGCGCCATCGCGTCATCATTGCCAACGCCTATTTCTTTCCTGGCTACAGGCTGCTGAAGGACCTGCGGCGGGCCGCCCGCCGCGGTGTTCAGGTCGACCTGATTTTGCAGGGTGCACCCGACATGCCGATCGCGCAGGCCGCGGCATCACTGCTGCATGCGCACCTGATCCGCGCCGGTGTGCGCATCCACGAATACTGCAAGCGGCCGCTGCACGGCAAGGTCGCCACCATCGACGACGAGTGGGCCACGGTGGGTTCGAGCAACCTCGACCCGACCAGCCTGGGGCTGAATATGGAAGCCAACGTGCTCGTCCGCGACCAGGCATTTGCCAGGCTGCTGCGTGAGCACCTGGAAGACCTGATGCAAAACAGCTGCAGTCGCGTGGAGCTGCAGCCAGCGACGGCCTTCGGTTCGGCCTGGGTGCAGGTGCGCAGCTTCTTCGTCTTCCACTTCCTGCGCAACTTTCCGGCCTGGATCGACCGACTTCCCGGCCAGAAAGCCGAGGTCGCTGCATTGCAGCCGACGGTTCCATGAGCCGGGATGTGCAGCGCGACCACGGCGCAGTCCCGGCGGCACCGGGCCCTGCCGCCTCTCGCGCACATCAGGGCTGGGCACGGCTGCGACGAATCGCACCCTGGGCGCTGAGCCTGTTGGTGCTGGGCCTGCTGGCGCGCCAGATCCAGACCATCGACTGGCCCGAGGTCTGGCAGGCGCTGCGCGAGCAGCCGCGGCCCGGGCTGGCGCTGGCTGGTACGCTGGCCTTGGTCAGTTATGCGTTGTTTGCCAGTTACGACCTGGTCGGCCGTCACGTCACCGGACACCGCGTGTCGGTGCCGCGCACGCTGGGCATCGCGGCCACCTGCTACGCCTTCAACGTCAACTTCGGCTCGCTGGTCGGTGCGCTTGCGCTGAAACTGCGGCTGTATGAACGGGCCGGGCTGAGGGCCGGCGTTACCGCGCGCGTGATCGGCCTGAGCGTCATCACCAACTGGCTGGGTTACCTGGTTGTCGGCGGTGCGGTGCTGGCACTGGCACCGCCCCCGATGCCGGTGCAGCTGCCGATCAGCGAGACCAGCCTGCGTGCGCTGGGTGCGCTGATGGTGGTCGCCGGCACGTGCTATGTGCTGCTGTGCGCCACGGGCCCGCAGGGGGGGCGCGTCATGGTTTGGCGCCAGCACCGGCTGCAACTCCCGGACGGCCGCATCGCGCTGTGGCAACTGGCCTTGTCGGCCATCAACTGGGCACTGATGGCGGCCATCGTGTGGGTACTGCTGGCGCAGCGCGTCGACTACCCCACCGTGCTCGGTGTGCTGTTGCTGGCGGCCATCGCTGGCGTGATCACCCATGTGCCTGCCGGACTGGGTGTGATCGAGGCGGTTTTCATCGCCTGCCTGGGCAGTCAGTTGCCGCAGGGCACGCTGTTGGCGGCGCTGCTCGCCTACCGTGCCACTTACTACTTGATGCCACTGGCGTTGGCCCTTGTCGCCTATCTGCTGAGCCAGGGGTGGACGGCGGCTCCCGCCAGGGTCGGGTCCTGAGGGGCCAACGGGCGGCTGTAGGACCTGGGCCTGGTCACAACATCAGGGTGTTGGGCTGGACCACCGGACTTGGTCCACTGGAGTCAGCCTTATCGCGGCCGCCCGCGCACAGTGTGAGCGTTCCGCTCTGATCGCGCTGATCTACCCGGCAACGACAGACTTGTGATTTCAAAACCAGGCAACAGCACGCCGAACAGTAGGCCAGGAACGGCACCAGCCGTGGTCTTGCACGCAGGGCTTCTTCGCCGGCAGAGCCTGGAGTGAGCGCCAAAATTTGGCGCCAGGGCTCTGCTTTACTTTGGCGCCAGCCGTATCGCCCCGTCCAGGCGAATCACCTCACCATTGAGCATGTCGTTCTCGATGATGTGCTTGACCAGCTTGGCATAGTCCTCGGGCGTGCCCAGGCGGCTGGGGAAGGGCACGCCGGCGGCCAGCGCGTCCTGCACTTCCTTGGGCATGCCAAACAGCATGGGCGTGCCGAAGATGCCCGGGGCAATGGTCATGTTGCGGATGCCGTTGCGCGCCAGGTCGCGCGCGATCGGAAGCGTCATGCCGACCACACCACCTTTGCTGGCGCTGTAGGCCGCCTGGCCGATCTTGACGTCATTGGCGGCCAGGGTGGCGGTGCTGATCAGCACACCGCGCTCACCGGTCGATTCAGGGGTGTTCCTGGCCATGGCCTCGGCCGCCAGGCGGATCATGTTGAAGCTGCCGATCAGGTTGACCGTGATGGTCTTCGTGAAGACCGCCAGCGGATGGGCACCGTCCTTGCCCACGGTTTTCACGGCCGGTGCAATGCCGGCGCAGTTGATGAGACCGAACAACGGGCCACCGCTTTCAGACAGTGCCAGCGCGGCCGCCACGGCTGCCTCGCCATCGGCCTCCTGGCTGACATCACACCTGATGAAGCGGCCACCGATGCTGGCCGCCACTTCTTCGCCGCGGTCGGCCTGCAGGTCGGCAACGACCACCTTGCCGCCGTTGGCGGCCA
Source organism: Burkholderiales bacterium (assembly GCA_038328935.1). Classification (GTDB taxonomy): domain Bacteria; phylum Pseudomonadota; class Gammaproteobacteria; order Burkholderiales; family Burkholderiaceae_C; genus Rubrivivax. Next base: position 504 of record JBBQMM010000240.1, on the reverse strand, counting down.
GCATGCGGGCCGTGCCTTCGCCCAGCCCCGACGCGCCGCCGGTGACGATGAAGGTCTTGCCTTGGATGTTCATGGCTTGTGCTTTCGATTCAACGCGGGGGTGCAAACGGGCACGAGATCTGAATCAGACGCCCAGCGCGCCCATCACGCGGGTGGTGATCTCGTCGACCGACCCGCTGCCGTTGACACGCGCGTAGCGGGGCGCTTGCGCAGAACCGGTCGCCGCCCATTGCGAGTAGTAGTCCACCAAAGGCCGGGTCTGGCTCTGGTAGACCTCGAGCCGCTTCTTCACGGTTTCTTCCTTGTCGTCGTCACGCTGGATCAGCGGCTCACCGGTCACGTCGTCCACGCCAGCCACCTTGGGCGGGTTGAACTTCATGTGGTACGTGCGGCCCGAGGGCAGGTGCGAGCGGCGGCCGCTCATGCGTTCGATGATGGCGGCATCGGGTACGTCGATCTCAAGCACCAGGTCGAGCTTCACGCCAGCAGCCTTCATGGCGTCGG
>JBBQMM010000239.1:0-6940 GCA_038328935.1 Burkholderiales bacterium | reverse complement strand
TCACCGAAGTCGAAGTCGACGCCGCCGACCCGGCCTTCGCCAAACCCACCAAGCCGGTGGGCAGGTTCTTCTCTGAAGCCGAAGCGGCCACCATGGCTGCCAGGACCGGCTGGTTCTTTGCCGAAGATTCGGGCCGCGGTTGGCGGCGCATGGTGGCCAGCCCCAAGCCGCGCAAGATCCTCGACCTGAAGACCGTGGACGCGCTGCTGGACGCAGGCGTCATACCGATCGCCTGCGGTGGCGGCGGTGTACCGGTGGTGGTGGGTGAGCAGGGCCACTGGTCGGGTGTGGCGGCCGTCATCGACAAGGACCTCACCAGCGCGATGCTGGCCGCGCACTTGCATGCCGATGCGCTGATCATGCTGACTGGCGTTGAACGCGTGGCGCTGGACTTCAACAAGCCGAGCCAGCGCTGGCTGGACCACCTGACGCTGACGGAAGCCCGGCAACACGCAGCCGAGGGTCAATTCCCGGCCGGCAGCATGGGGCCGAAAATCGACGCCGCCATCAGCTACCTGCAAGAGCTGCCCAATGCCAACCACGAAGGCGTCGTCATCATCACGTCGCTGGAGCGGGCCTACGACGCGCTGATGGGCCGCGCCGGCACGCGCATCACGCTGCAGAAAGCCGGCGCGGCGTGACCACGCAGGCCGCGGCCCCTGCGCTGCAACCCGTGCCCGGGTTTGAAGGCACAGACTACGCTGTGCTGCGCGGGCGCATCGTGTGGGTGGGCCGACACGCTGCCACCGACCACCCGCGAAACGCGCACCAGCCCTGGCAGCCGACACGGCAGCGGCTGTCTGCCGCGCGGCTGCGCCAGGGCGCCGCCTCGCTGAAGCGCGGGCTGGCTGACGGCAGTGCCGGCGTCCCTGTTCGCGGCCTGCTGTTGTGGCTGTGTGGCCGGCAGTTGCCTTTCCCCTTGCATCTGGCCCAGGGCCGTTTCGATGCCGTGCGCAGCGCGCTGCTGGCGCAGCATCTGCCCGCTTTCGAGGCCGCCGCGCTGCGCGTGCTGGGCCTGGGCCACGGGCTGACGCCCAGTGGCGACGACTTCGTCGGCGCGGTGCTGTTCACGTTGCGGCAGGCGCCCATTGCGGTCTGGCAAGTGCAGTTGCCTGCTCTGCGGGCCCGCCTGCTCGCTGCCGCCGCCGTGGCCACCAACCCCATCAGCGCGGCCTTGCTGGACGACCTGATGGCTGGCCGCAGCTACCGTGTGCTGCACGAGTTGCTGGCCGCCCTGCACAGTGGCGAGCCAGCCGCTCTGCATCGGGCCGTACAGGCGCTGCTGGCCGTGGGTGCCAGTTCTGGCGCCGACATGCTGACCGGCGTGCTGGTAGCCCTGCAGAGTGAGCCCGATGTCGTTGACGCCGCTGACCCCGCCGACTCCACTGAACCCGCATGACTCAGACTGACCCCGCAATGAGCCTGAACACCAATCCCCTGCTGACCCAAGCCCCGTCGGTGCTGAACATCGGCATCGACGGCTTCAACGACAGCATCGCCGCCCATGGCGGCAGCGTCGACAGCCTGGCCTGGCAGCCCCCGGGCAATGCCGACCCCGCGCTGGCCTGGAACCTGGCTCGGCTGATGGGCGACGCGCGCATCACGGCCGCCAACGCGGAAGTCGCGCGCCGCATCATCAACGCGCGCCCGATGTGGGAAGACATCGCCTTGCGCGCCGATGGCGTCTGGCCCGAGATGAAAGACACACGCCTGCTGTTGCACGCCGGCCCGCCGGTGGCCTGGCCTGACATGTGCGGCCCGATGCACGGCGCCATGATCGGCGCCGTGCTGTATGAAGGCTGGGCGCAGACCGCCGAGCAGGCGCAAGGCCTGCTGGAGCGTGGCGAGATCGAATTTGCGCAGTGCCACGACTTCAAGGCCGTGGGGCCGATGACGGGCATCATCAGCGCTTCGATGCCGCTCATCCAGGTGCGCGACGCCACGCACGGCAACCTGGCCTACACCAACATCAACGAAGGCATCGGCCGCTGCCTGCGTTTTGGCGCCAACGGGCCCGAAGTGCTGCAACGCCTGAGGTGGTTCGAGAACGTGCTGGCGCCGGTGCTGAAGGCGGCTGTGCGGCACAACGCCGACAAGACCGGCGGCATCGACCTGAAGGCCATCCAGTCGCAGGCGCTGTTGATGGGCGACGAGGTGCACAGCCGCAACGCGGCTTCCACGGCGCTGTTTTTCATGACGCTGGCGGTGCCGCTGGCGGCGCTGCAGGACGGCCACAAGGCGGTGCCGCAAGACGACATCCACCAGACGCTGGACTTCGTGGCCAAGACCTCGCAGTTCTTCCTGAACTACTCGATGGTGTCGTGCAAGGCCATCATGGACGCAGCGCATGGCGTGCCCTTCAGCACGGTGGTCACGGCCACCGCACGCAACGGCACCGAGACCGGCCTGCGCATCAGCAGCCTGGGCCGGCAGTGGTTCACGGCGCCGTCAGCCATGCCCCAGGGCTTGTTCTTCCCTGGCTACAAGCAAGAAGACGCCTGCCCCGACATCGGCGACAGCGCCATCACTGAAACCGCCGGCTTCGGCGGCTGTTCTTTTGCCGCATCGCCGGCGCTGACGCTGCTGGCCGGCGGCACGGTGAGCGACGCGGTGCGCTACAGCCGCGAGATGTACGAGATCACCGTCACCAGGAACCCGGCGCTCAGCCTGCCCGCGCTGGACTTTGCCGGTGCACCCTGCGGCATCGACGTGCGCAAGGTGGTCGACACCGGCATGCGGCCGGTGGTGACCACCGGCATCGCGCACAAGCAAGCCGGCGTGGGCCAGATCGGCGCCGGCATCGTGCGCATACCGATGGCCTGTTATGCAGCCGCCTGCGAAGCGTTGGCGCAGCAACTCCTTCAAGACTGAAACGGGCCTCCCTTCATGCGCCAGACGCTCACCTCACCCCGCGGCATGGTGACCGCGCCCCACCACCTGGCAGCCAGCAGCGCCTGCGCCGTGCTGCGCGAAGGCGGCAACGCCATGGAAGCGATGGTGGCGGCAGCGGCCACCATCGCGGTCGTCTACCCGCACATGAATTCGATTGGCGGCGACGGCTTCTGGATCATTTCCGAACCCGGCCAGGCGCCCGTGGCCATCGACGCCTGCGGCCGTGCGGCTGGTCTGGCCACACTGGATTTCTACGCCAGCCGCGGCTGCGGCCAGGCCATACCCGGCCGCGGCCCGCTGGCGGCCAACACGGTGGCCGGCACCATTTCTGGCTGGGAGGAAGCGCTGCGCCACAGCCAGCGCCTGGGGGGCCGGCTGCCGCTGACGCGCCTGCTGCAAGACGCCATCTGGTACGCCCGCGAAGGTGCGCCGGTGACGCAAAGCCAGGTCAATTTCACCGCCAGGTTCCTGCCCGAGCTGGGCCATCTGCCGGGCTTTGCAGGGCAGTTTCTAGAGCCTGCTGCCGGCTCGCCGCAGTTGCCCACGGTCGACACTTTGAAGCGCTATCCGGCACTGGCGCGCACGTTGCAAACGCTTGCTGACAACGGCCTGGACGTTTACTACCAGGGCAACCTGGCGCAAGCCATTGCCGCCGAGCATGAGCGCCTGGGCAGTCCCCTGCGCCTGGCCGATCTGCACGCGCACCGCGCCAGCACCGTGCAGCCGCTGAGCGTGAAGATCAGCGGCGCCACGCTGTACAACCTTGCGCCGCCCACGCAGGGCCTGGCCTCGCTGATGATCCTGGCCATCTTCGACCGCCTGCGGCTGCGCCACGGCATCACGCAGGCCGACGGCGTGCCCTATCTGCACGCCATCGTCGAAGCCACCAAGCAGGCCTTCAAGGTGCGCAACCGCTTTGTGGCCGACCCCGCCACGATGGCGGCGCATGGTGTGGCGCCCGAGCAGTTCCTGAGCGACGCCTTCATCGACGGCTGCGTGCAAGCCGTGGACATGCAAAAGGCGCTGCCGTGGCCGGAGCCGCCGATCCACGGCGACACCATCTGGATGGGCACGGCCGACAGCCAGGGCCGCATGGTCAGCTACATCCAGAGCGTGTACTGGGAATTCGGCTCCGGCGTGGTGTTGGCCGACACCGGCATCGCCTGGCAGAACCGCGGCTCCAGTTTCCAGCTCGATCCGCGTTCGCACCTCACGCTGGCTCCGCACAAGAAACCGTTTCACACGCTGAACCCGGCGCACGCCCGCTTCGACGACGGCCGCCAGATGGTCTACGGCAACATGGGCGGCGACGGCCAGCCGCAGAGCCAGAGCGCCGTGTTCAGCCGCTATGCGATGTTTGGGCAGACGCTGCAGCAGGCGGTCAGCGCGCCGCGCTGGCTGCTGGGCAAGACCTGGGGGCAAGAGAGCACGACGCTGAAGTTCGAGAACCGCTTCGATGCCGCTGCGCTGGCGCAGTTGAAGGTGATGGGACACGACGTGGAACTGATGAACGACTACAGCGACACCATGGGCCACGCCGGTGCCATCGTGCGCCAGCCCGACGGGCTGTACCTGGGCGCAGCCGATCCGCGCAGCGACGGCGTGCTGGCCGCTTATTGAACGTCGTGAAAGCGGTACCGACCGGGTTGAAGCGCTGGCCGCTCACGCGCGCAGGGTGGGGCGGGCCGGGCTCAGCGTGGAACGAAGTAGGTCGATTTCTCGCGCCGGGTGATGGGTTGGCCGTCCTGTGCTGTCGAGATCTCAAAGACGATGGGGTTGGCTCGCCCGCGGTAGGCCTCGGCAGCCTCGGGCGCCAGCGCCAGGGTCAACGGCAGCGACTGGATGCGGGTGCCTGCCACCGTGACTTCCGCGGAAGAGACGATGCGCAGGCCTGGCAGGCCGTCCACGCTGACGCGGTAGTGCCGGGTCTGCTCGGTGCCATTGGAGATCTGCAGTCGGTAGGTGTTCTCGACGACGCCATCCTCGACGACGCGGGCGAGGGTGCCGCGGTCCCTGATCACATCGACCGAGAAGCCGCTGCGCAGCGACGGGCTGGCCACGAAAGCACCCGCCACGGCGAGCAAGACCAAGCCGTAGATAAGGACCCGCGGGCGCACGGCGCGGCGCAGCATGCGCGCACGCGACCAGCCGTTGACCACGCCGTTTTCGGTCGAATAGCGGATCAGGCCAGGCGCATAGCCCATCTTGCCCATCACGTCGTCGCACACGTCGATGCAGGCCGCACAGCCGATGCATTCGTTCTGCAGGCCGTTGCGGATGTCGATGCCGGTGGGACAGACCTGCACGCACAAAGTGCAGTTGATGCAGTCTCCCAGGCCCAACGCTTTAGGGTCGGCCTTGCGCGAGCGTGATCCGCGCGCCTCGCCACGGCCGGTGTCGTAGGTGATGACGAGCGAGTCCTTGTCGATCAGGGCACTCTGGAACCTGGCGTAGGGGCACATGTACTTGCACACCTGCTCGCGCAGATAACCCGCATTGCCGTAGGTCGCGAAGCCGTAGAACAAGACCCAGAACCATTCCCATGGCGAGAACGCCAGCGTGGCCGCCTCGAGCGCAAGCGTTCGGATCGGCGTGAAGTAGCCGACGAAGGTGAAGCCAGTGAGCAGACCGATGCCCAGCCAGACCGCTTGCTTGCCGCCTTTACGAACAACCTTGTCGGCGCTCCACCGCGCGGTGTCGAGTTTCATGCGGGCCAGGCGATCACCTTCGAAGTGCCTTTCGACCCACAGAAACATTTCGGTGTAGACGGTTTGCGGGCAGGCATAGCCGCACCACAGCCGGCCTGCCACTGCAGTGAACAGAAACAGGGCCAGCGCCGCGATCACCAGCAGGGCGGCCAGGTAGATCAGGTCCTGCGGTTGCAGCACCAACCCCAGCACGAAGAACCTGCGTTCCTCCAGGTTGAACAGCAGGGCCTGGCGGCCGTTCCACTGCAACCAGGGCATTCCATAGAACACCGCCTGGGTCAGCCACACCATCGTCCAGCGCCAGCGCGCGAACCAGCCGCTGACGGCACGCGGGTAGATCTTGGCCTGCTTCTCGTACATCGACACCGACAACACCGCGTCCGCATCGGACGCGGCGGCGCGGATCGGGATCACGGTGGATGAGGCGGAGGGCTTCATGGGCAGAGGTGGAGGGGTTCGTTAAGATGCAGACAGAATGCATCTATTCTACCCAGCTTGACCTGCAGAGGGGCAGGACGACATTCAGGCCAGGGGCTTTGCCAGCCGCCCGAGCCTACCCGGAGTGTTTGGCAGGCGCGCGTCGACGTGTCACGGGGGCAGTCATCGCAACGGCCGCCCTGGCGCCACGCGACGCCGCCCCCGCGCCGCGGGTTGACGGCAACGGGCCGGTGATATCGGCCAGCGTCACGCCGTCCAGCTCCTTGAAGTAGGCCTCCAGCGCGGCGTGAAACACGCCCTTCAAGCGGCACTTCGGTGTCAGCGAACAGCTGTTGGTGCTGCTGTCGAAGCACTCGACAAGGCGGAAGTCGGTCTCGGAGCTGCGCACGACATCGCCCACCCGAATGTCGGCCGGCTGTCTGAGCAGGCGCAGGCCGCCGCCGCGCCCGCGCGTCGTCTCCAGCACGCCCTGGCGCGCAAGATCGTTGACGATCTTCATCAGGTGGTTCTTCGATACGCCATGGTGCGCCGCCAGTTCCGCGATGGTGATCTGGCGGTCGGGGTGCGCGGAGCAATACATCAGCACGCGCAAGGTGTAGTCGGTGTATTCGGCCAGTCGCATACGGTTTCCTGAAGATGCATGAATGGTATTGCTTTGCGTTCATCAGCGCACTAAGATGTAAACCGTATGCATCTTAATACGATCATCTCGAAACGCCGCCTGCAACACCCAGCGTCCCCACGTCACCCCCCCCAGCCATGAAGCACGCCGCCATCCCTGTTGCCACCGCCCACGCCGCCGCAGCGCCTGCGCTCCCGCCTCGGGGCTGGCCGCTGCTGCGCCTGGGCTTCCGTCCGTTCTATCTCGGGGCAGCGGCGTTCGGCATGCTGGCCGTGCCGCT
>JBBQMM010000238.1:0-6947 GCA_038328935.1 Burkholderiales bacterium | reverse complement strand
TGACGCGCTCTGGCCCTGGGGCCGCTGCATGAACATCCTGTACCTGTGCCACCGCTTTCCGTTTCCGCCCAAGCGCGGCGGCAAGATCCGACCGTTCAACATGATTCGCCATCTGGCGGCTGCAGGGCACCAGGTGCACGTGGCGTCGCTGGCGCGCACGCCGCAAGAAGCTGAAGAAGGGCGGGGCATTGCACCGCACTGCGCTGGTTTCGATGTCTCGGTGGTGAGTGCGCCGTTGCAGTGGGCTCGCATGGTGGTCAGGCTGCCGGTGGCCACACCCTCGTCGATGGGTTATTTCTATTCGGCCGAGCTGGCGTCCAAGGTGCAGCAGCTGCTGAAGTCCAGGCGCTGGGACCTGATCTTCGTGCATTGTTCGTCGGTGGCGCAGTACGTCGAACACGTGCAAGGCGTGCCCAAAATCCTGGACTTCGGCGACATGGACTCGCAGAAGTGGCTGGAGTACGCGCACTACAAGCCCTGGCCGCTGTCCATGGGCTACCACTATGAAGGCCGCAAGATGCTGGCGGCTGAAAAGCGGCTGGCCCGGCGCTTCGATGTGTGCACGGCCACCACGCGCGCCGAGTGGCAGACGCTGCAAGACTACGGTACTGGCGCCAGCACCGACTGGTTTCCCAACGGCGTGGACGCTGCGTACTTCAGCCCAACTGACGGACAGTACGATGCCGACACCATCAGCTTCATCGGGCGCATGGACTACTACCCCAACCAGGAGTGCATGGCGCGCTTTTGCAAGGCAGTGTGGCCGCTGCTGAAGAGCAGAAGGACCGCCATGAAACTGCTCATCGTCGGCGCCGATCCCTCACCCGAGATGCGCGCGCTCGGCGAACTGCCGGGCGTCACGGTGACCGGTTCGGTACCCGACGTGCGGCCCTTCATCCGCAGCTCGGCCCTGATGGTGGCGCCGCTGGCCATTGCGCGCGGCACGCAGAACAAGATACTCGAAGCCATGGGCATGGGCGTGCCTGTGGTGACGGGCACGGCCGCGGCGGGCGGCGTAGACGCCGAGGCTGAAACGCACTTCCTGGTGGCCGACCAGCCGCAAGCGCTGGCCGAAGCGGTGTTGCGCATCGTCGAGAATCCGGCCGAACGCGAGCGTCTTGCACAGTCTGGCCGTGACAGGATGCTCAGTCATCATGCCTGGCCCCGCTCGATGCAACGCCTGGACGGCATCATCGAACGTTGCGTGTCGGGCTACGCCCAGCGCCATTCCTCACCTCAGAAAAGCAGCGCATGAAGATCAGCATTTTTGGCCTTGGTTACGTGGGGGCTGTGTCGCTGGCCTGCCTGTCACGCGACGGCCACCAGGTGATCGGCGTCGACATCGACCGCTCCAAGCTGGAACTTATTGCCTGCGGCAAGACCCCCGTGGTCGAAGAGGGCATGGTCGCGCTGATGCAGCAGGTGGCCGCCAGCGGGCGGGTCAGCGTCACCACCGACAGCGAGCAAGCCGTGCTGGACAGCGAACTCTCGCTGGTCTGTGTGGGCACGCCTTCGGCCGCCAACGGCAGCCAGGATCAAGGCGCCATCCTTGCCCTGGCCGCTTCCATGGGCCGGGCGCTGCGCAAGAAGTCCACCCCGCATGTGGTGGTGTTTCGGTCCACCTTGGTACCGGGCACGGTGGAAGACGTGCTCAGGCCGATCATCGAAGAAGCGTCGGGCAAGAAGGACGGCGTCGACTTCCACCTTTGCTTTCAGCCCGAGTTCTTGCGCGAAGGCTCGTCCATCCGGGACTACGACCAGCCACCCTTCACGGTGCTGGGCGCCAACCACGCCTACCCTGCTGATCGCCTGCGCGAACTCTTCGGCCATCTGCCCTGCAAGTTCCTGCAGACCACGGTGCGCAGCGCCGAGATGATGAAGTACTGCTGCAACAACTTCCACGCGCTGAAGATCACCTTCGCCAATGAGACGGCCCGCCTGTGCGGTGCCCTCGGCGTCGACCCGTTCGAAGTGATGGACCTGATGTGCCAGGACACGCAGCTCAACATCTCGCGCGCCTACCTGCGGCCAGGCTTCGCCTTTGGCGGCTCCTGCCTGCCCAAGGACCTGCGCGCCACCAGCTATCTGGCCAAGATCCACGACGTCGAGATCCCGATGCTGTCCAGCATCCTGGAGTCGAATCAGGCCCATCTGGCACAAGCCGCCGACAAGGTGCTGGCCAGCGGCAAGAAGCGCATCGGCTTCATCGGCCTGAGCTTCAAGAGCGGCACCGACGACCTGCGCGAAAGTCCTCTGGTCACGCTGGCCGAACAGCTGATCGGCAAGGGCCTGCAGCTCAGCATCTACGATCCTGACGTGCACCTGTCGCAACTGCTCGGCGCCAACCGCCGCTACATCGAGCAGCACCTGCCGCACATCGGGCAGCTGGTGCGCGCCGACATCGAGGCCGTGATCAAGGAAAGCGAACTGCTGGTGGTGGCCCTGGGCGACAAGACCGTCACCGATGCGCTGCAGCGTTGCTTGCGGGGCGACCAGGAAGTGCTGGACCTCACGCGGCTGTCCAACGCCAGTGAACTGAACGCCGTGGTGCACGGCCTGAACTGGTAATCTGCACCGTTCTTCAACGTTAGGCCCGAGCCCCGTTCATGCGCGACATTTTGCTGGCACTGGTCATTGCAGCGCTGCTGCCGATGGCATTCAAGCGGCCCTGGATCGGCGCGCTGATGTTCGCCTGGGTGTCGATCATGAATCCGCACAAGCTGGCCTGGGGTTTTGCGAGCAGCTTCCCATGGGCACAGGTCATAGCGGTGGTCACGCTGGTGGGCTTTGTTTTCGCGCACCGCGAACGCAAGCCATTCCCGCTATCCGGGTTGACCGTGGTTTACATGCTGCTGATGGTGTGGATGACCGTCACTTCGTTCTTTGCCATCGGCATACCTGAGTGGGTGCAGAGCCGCTGGGTCTTCGTGATGAAGATCCATTTGATGGTGCTCGTCACGCTGATGCTCATCCGTGAGCGCAAGCAGGTTGAACTGCTGGTGTGGGTGGTGGTGGGTTCCGTGGCCTTCTATGGTGTCAAGGGCGGCGTATTCACCATTGCCACTGGCGGAAGTGGGCGGGTTTGGGGCCCCCCCGGCGGCATGATCGAGGACAACAACGCGCTCGCAGTGGCGTTGGTGATGATGATGCCCTTGATGTTCTTTCTCATTCACACGAGCAGCAAACGCTGGATGAAATGGGCCATCGGTCTGTGCCTGGTGTTGATGTCTTTCGCCGTGCTGGGTACCCAGTCGCGCGGGGCGCTGGTGGCCTTGTTGGGCATGGCCACCGTGTTGGGCATCAAGAGCAGGCACCCGTTCAGATACGGCATGGCCATTGCGCTGGCGGTGTTCCTGGGCATCGCCTTCATGCCCGACAGCTGGACCAGCCGCATGGATACGATCAAGTCGTACCAGGAAGACTCGTCGGCAATGTCGCGCATCTATACCTGGATCACGCTGTGGAACCTGAGCCTGGACAGGCCCTTCGTGGGTGGCGGCTTTGGAACCGATACGCTCACCGTGTTTCGTCGCTATGCCCCCACCGAGGCGCCTTACAACATATTCACAGGCACGGTGTGGGTGGCGCACAGCATCTACTTCCAGGCCCTGGGTGAACACGGATTTCCGGGGTTGGCGCTGTACCTGTTGCTGGGATTTCTGACTTGGCGCACGGCCACCTGGACCATCCATCAAACAAAGCATGACCCGGCGTTCCAGGACTGGGCTCCCACGCTGATGCGCATGTGCCAGGTCAGCCTGGCCGGCTTCGCCACTGGCGGAGCGTTCCTTTCGTTGATGCATCTGGACGTTGTCTTCTACATCATGGCCATCATCCTGGTCACTGCAGCCACAGTTCGCGAGGCCCACAAGGCCAGACTCCAGCAACGGGCTCCGTCGCCGTCGCCGTCGCCGACGCTGGCGTCGACGCGGGCGTCTGTGTCCGTGTCCGTGCGTCCACCCCCCCAAGACGCCTGGCCGCGCTTGCGCTGATGGATGCAGGTCATCAGCTGCTTGCTCAGGCGGCAAGAGCATGGGCTGACGTCAACGCCGCGATGCACGGGCCGCGCCTGAGCATCCTCATTTTTCATCGGGTGTTACCGACGCCGGACCCGCTGTTTCCGGGCGAGGTCGATGCAGCGCGGTTTGACCGCATGATGGCCGTAGTGGCCCGGGCTTTCAGGGTGCTGCCGCTGGCCCAGGCGGTGCGGTCACTCGGCCAGTCGTGCTTGCCACGGCGGTCGTTGGCCATTACGTTCGATGACGGCTACGCCGACAACCAGGAAGTTGCCCTGCCCATCCTGCAGCGCCATGCGCTGCCTGCCACTTTTTTTGTGGCCACAGGTTTCCTGGACGGAGGTCGCATGTGGAACGACACCGTCATTGAATGCATCCGGCACACGACACGCGCTTCGATCGATGTCGAGGAACTGGGCGTCACGGGGTTGCCGACCGGCAGCGTTGCTGAACGTCGGGCCGCCATCGACCGCCTGATACCGCTCATCAAGTACAAGGACCTTGCGGGCCGCCAACAGATGTTGGCCGCCTTGCACAAGGCCTGCGGGGCCCCGGAACTGTCGGAAACCCTGATGATGCGCAGCGGGCAGGTGCGCTCACTGCATGCCTCGGGCATGGAAATTGGGGCGCACACGGTCAACCATCCGATCCTGACCGCGGTGCCGGAAAGTGAAGCCAGGGGGGAACTGCAACAGGGCCGCGACAGGCTGCAAGATTTGACACAAGCGCCCGTGGTGACGCTGGCCTACCCCAACGGCAGGCCTGGCACCGACTACGACCGCCGCCACGTTGCCATCGCGCGTGACCTGGGCTTCCAGCAGGCAGTGACCACCGCTGTGGGCGTGGCCAGTGCAGGCGACGACGTCTATCAGCTGCCGCGCTTCACGCCTTGGGATACGGCGCTGCCGAAATGGACCTTGCGCCTGCTGTTGAACCAGCGAAACGCCCGCTTCAAGGTGGCGGACGAGCCGGCACTGCAGACTGCCTGAAGCGGGCGGTCACGGCGGCAACCGACAAACCCCTGCCGCCGCTGGCCGCAGCCGCTGGTCATGCCGTCTTCATCGGACCGATGTATTCCGTTCCCCACACCAGGCCGGTGTAAAAGCTCGTGCGATCAACGGTGGCCAAGGTTTTGCCGCCGTGGAACCAGTTCAACCAAAGCCCCCGCACGCCCAGCTCTCGGCAAGGCCTGAGCGTGTTGTGCTGGTAGGGAAAGGTGGCTACGGGGCCACTTCGGAACACCATGCCCGTGCGTTCGTAGCACAGGCGGCCGTCTATCCAGGTGCGCAGTTCACCGTCGGGCAGGAATCCCGGTGCCGTGTTGGTGATCGTGTTCAGCTTCAGCTCGGTTTCCAGGCAATACCAGTGACCGGCGTACACCATGCCGCCCAGGCCACCCCGTTGTCCCCAGCGTTCCTGCTGCGGCGTACCGTCGCGCCCGCCGTAGTTGTGGCCCGGCGGATTTTGATAGTAGTAGTCGAACAGGTGATGGCCCACCGCCCAGCCGCCTTCGATGGGCCCACCTTGTTCGGCGTCGCAGTCGTACCAGGAGCCGCGCATCTGCCAGCCATAGGGACCTCCCGAGGTGCCACTGACGCCGCCCCAACTGGTCGAGTGGTCTGCCCCGATGCCGAACTTGCCCGCATGCGTGGTCCATTCGGCGGTCCCTGCCGACTGATAGACGTGTTTGCGGCTGGCTTTGGTGATCTGGTAAGGACCGCCGAGGCGGAAGTAATAGCGGACGAAGATGCGTCCGAGGCGGCCGAACAGGTTCTCTGGCAAGTAAATCATGCCGTTGCCCGCGGTGGATCCTGAAACGCCGACCACCGAGCCATCGGTGACGCCGGCGGCGGCCGGCATATTGATGCGCATGGCTCCCAACCCCGGTGCCAGCGGGCTGAAGCCTTCGCCGCGGTAGCTGGAGGGGACCAGTGACCAGTCAGCACTGGTGTTGATCCACTTTCCCAGGCCGCGATGGGGCAACTTGTTCAGATCGCGGGAGCCTGTGCCGTAGATCGCGGGGTCGAAGTTGACCTCAGCGTTGTAGTTGATGGGGTCGGGCAGCACGAAGTCCGTCCACGGGCTGCCGTCCACATAGCGGTGCGTGCCAATCACGCTGGTCTGGCTGGAAATTCCCGCATCCAATGGTCCCGCGCTCTGCGCAATGCCCGTGCGTACGGGGTCGGTGTTCTGGGGTGGGTCGAGCAGGAACCCTTCGACCCTGGGGTTGTTGCCGCTCCAGTGCTCAGTGATCACGAAGCTGAGCGTGGCAGAAGTGACCTCTGCCGTGGGCTGCTCAAACTCGACGAACGCGGGCAGCGAGTGCTGCGCGGCGGTGGTGATCGGTCCGTAGGAGCTCGATGTGTTGCCGGCGATCACCCGGCACTGCAAGGTGGCCCGTTGACCGTTCCTGTAGATCACTTCAATGGCGGGTGCTGCCTGCTGGGGGTGAAATTTCCCAGCCACCGCGCGCGGTGCATTGACGGCCTGCAGCAAGAAGGCGCACCAGCGCTTTGCAGTGAAGCAATGCGAAACGGCGGCTGTCGCGTCTACCGAATAGCTGCGCACCAGTGTTGCGCCCACACCCACCACGGGCGTGGAGAACCACGGCAGGGCCCCATGGCGCACCCGATTGGCATCAATCCAGTCACCACCGGGGCGGGTCCAGGGCCATGCCGTCTGGAAGTCGACGTATTGGTGCGTCGGTCCGAATACATCGTGGCTGTAATCCCTACCCTCGGGCAGGCGCCTGGGCAGCACGGCCTGCGAGACTGACTGAAAGAGGTAGGTGTGTGAAGACCGGTACTTGCCCGCCGAGACAATGGCTAGTGCGGGGGGCGCGGGCGCTGGTGATGGTGGCGGCTGTGCTGGGGCGGGCGATGCTGGAGCGGGCGCAGGCTCAGGGGCGGCCACCGGTGCAGGAGCTGGTGC
>JBBQMM010000237.1:0-6995 GCA_038328935.1 Burkholderiales bacterium | reverse complement strand
GAACAGCCTGCACGCGTCAAACCATGCCGGACGGAATACCCGATAAGCAACCGCACTTCGTACTGCAGAACACGTCTGAGGCGAAGCCCTTCACGGCGCACTCGCCAAAGGGCGGAGCGAAGGCGACGTTGCCGCAGCTCGACCGCCGGCAACACGGAACTGCCCTGAAAGGCCAGTTGCAAGCGTTGCAACCCTTGGCCGACGCTGCAAAGCACCGCCAAGAGGAGATGGGACTTGAATCCGGCCTCGGCATCCAAATCCAGTTCCTCTCCAGACCCGACGCAGACTTGGCGTTTGAGCGACTGGCGGCAGAAGGCAAGAACAAGGGCATCGAGCTGCTCAGCATTCAAGAGCGCGACAACAAAGCCGTGCTGGCGGGCTGGCGAACGTATTCGTGCCCGATGGTCAGCTTCAACACTTCGAGCGTCTGGTCACGGACTACCTCGAAGCGAAGACCGACCGCAACGGCAAGCCCCTGGATCACAAGAAGCTGCTGAACACCATTGGCAGCATCCGCGCCGCTGCGATCCAAGGTCTGTGGACCGACTCGCCCGAGTTGCTACCCGCGAACCCTGAAGAATCGTTCTGGTGGGAAGTCTGGCTCCGTCGCAGCGCAGATGACGGCGTGTCAGCAGTCGACGACTTCCGCCGACTGGCTGCGATTTCTCAGTGCCAGGTCAACGATGCCGTGGTGGATTTCCCCGAGCGGTCCGTGGTCGTCATGTACGGATCACAGCAGCAGCTTGGCCAGTCTGTGATGGCTCTTAACTGCGTGGCTGAGCTGCGGCGAGCCAAAGACACCGCCGAGTTCTTCGTTGGCATGGGCACCGTCGAGCAGCAACAGTGGAGCACCGACCTGCTGGCCCGACTTCAGCCGCCGGGCGAAGGCGACGAGGTCCCGCGCGTGTGCTTGCTTGACTCCGGCGTCAATCGCGGCCACCCGCTGCTGGACCCGTTGCTCGACCCCACAGACCTGCACACCGTCAACACCGCATGGGGAACGAACGACACGGCGAACCACGGCACCGGCTTGGTTGGCTACGGCGACCTGCATGCAGCGTTGGCATCCAGCGGCCCGATCGCTGTTTCCCATCGCATCGAGTCCGTCAAGCTCACGCCAAACCAAGGCGCGAACGCGGGTGACGACAAACACCATGCACGCCTGTTCCTGGACGGCGTCACCACACCCGAAGCGCGGTTCGGTCAAAGAAGGCGCGTCTTCTCATCGGCAGTGACGGCATCCGACTACCGGGATTTCGGCCGCCCATCGGCATGGTCTTCTACTGTCGACTCGCTGGCATCCGACGACATCGGCGAGGGCGCGTTTCCTCGCCTCTTTGTCCTGTCGGCAGGAAACACGATTGACCGAGCCCATTGGGCCCAGTATCCCAACAGCCTGTCCCAGAACCTGGTCCACGACCCCGGCCAATCCTGGAACGCAGTGACGGTCGGCGCCTTCACCGAGAAGACCGCCATCACCGAGGCAGGGGCCGCGCACTTCATTCCCGTCGCGTCAAGCGGAGCGCTGAGCCCGTTCACGTCAAGCTCGTTCGGTTGGAATGAGCGCGCGTGGCCGCTCAAGCCCGATGTCGTGTTCGAGGGCGGCAACGCCGCCACCGATGGCGTGAACACGGACACCTTCGCCAGCCTCGAACTGCTCACCACGAACAACCGTCCGCTGACCCGTCTCTTCTGGACCACCAATGCCACAAGCGCCGCGTCCGCGCTGTGCGCGCGCATGGCCGCCCAGATCATGGCGGCCTACCCAGCGCTGCGGCCCGAAACGGTACGCGCATTGATCGTGAACTCGGCCGAGTGGGCCGAGCCGATGCTGCAGATGTACCCGCCGACAGGTGCACGCCGCACCAAGCAGGAGTACGCCACCCTCATCCGCCACTGCGGCTGGGGCGTGCCGAGCCTGGAGCGCGCCTTGTGGAGCGCGGGCAACTCGCTGTCGCTGGTGGTCGAAGACGAATTGCACCCGTACAAGAAGGAAGGCGGTGTCATCAAGTCGCGCGACATGAACCTGCACTCGTTGCCGTGGCCAAAAGACCAGCTTGAGGCACTGCTGAACGCGCAAGTTGAAATGCGGGTCACACTGTCGTACTTCGTCGAGCCGAATCCTTCGGCGCGGGGCAGTTCGTCGAAGTACCACTACCCATCGCAAGTTTCGGCCGTCGCAGAAGGGCGTGAACTCCCTACTCGGCGATCCCAGCAACCCGGCGCCGAACCTCAACAGCTACATCAACGGCTTCTCGCGGAACGTGGCCATCATGGAACGCTTCGCCTTCGATCAGCAGATCGCGAAGATGGCCGAAGGCTTGGAGGTGGCGTTGCTGGCCAATCGGATCTTTACGGTTGGGCTGCAAGGGGAGGCCTGCTTCCCCAATTTCTACCTCGACATGCGGTATGACCGTCGCCGCTTGGAGTCTGTGTGTAAGGTGCTGGGCGACCTGCCGGGCGGAAGCAAATTGCGGTTTTTCACAACGCCGAAAGAGTCGCTCGGCGGCCAAACTCCACTTGACGCTCTCGCAGATCGGAAGTTTGCTGCTGTGCGCCGCACGGCCCAGGGCTTCGCTGAGCGATAGCTCGACGCTAATGCGTAAAACGACGGGTTGAGGGAGCAAAAGCTGACGAAGCTCGACATCCACGACAAGAATTCGCTCATAAGCTGGCAACCCCCCTGCCCTTGCGCGCAGGAAAAATCTTTTGGAAACAGTCACTTGGCAGTGACTGCATGGCCCGCCAACTTACAAGCGCCGAGAAGCAAGCTCGGCCACGATATAGTTGAAAACGGGCTCGGCAGATGCAAATCCGTCAAGTAGCGCCATCGGACGCCTTACTTTCAGTCAGCTTATGGCCGACCTGTCAGCACCTGACTGCACCTGACTGCACTGGTCCGGCACCCCGTCCAGCACCCGTCCGGGCTTGGTTCCGCGCCAGTCGGGCACCCCATCCTGACAAGTTGCGCAGGCGTGCGTCATCTCTCGGCGCTCCAGGCAACGCTTGTGCGGCGAGCATGAGGGTACAAAACGAGGTCACGAAACGCACGGCGCTGGCTAAACTGCAGCTGTGGTCGCGGCTTCGGCAGCGGCTGCGGTTGCGGTTTCCAGGGGTGCATAACAATGAACAAGTTCGACTCTCGCGCTCGATCGTCTCGGGGCGTGCGGCGCAGCTGGAGCGCCCGGCTCGCGGCCCTGTGCGCCGCAGCAGCAGTGGGCGCCGCGCAGGGGCAGACGCCGCCACCCACGACCAGCGCGCTGACCGACGCACCCGGCCCGGTGGGCGGCGTGCCGGACAGGCTGCCCGACCTGAAAATGCCCAGCGCCGAACTGCTGCGGCTGGCAGTGCCGGGCCCTGTAAAGGCCGCCACCGCCGCACTCGGCCTGGGACGCCAGCGCCTGGCTTTGGTGATGGGCCTGGGCACGCTGGGCTCGCGCCAGGTGCTGGACAGCGCGCCGCGCGACAGCCTGGCGGTGGCCACCGCGCTGCGCACGGCCGGTTTCGTGGTCATGGTGCGCGAAGACGCCACCAGCGCCGACCTGCGCGCAGCGCTGAAGGAGTTTCATGAACGCCTGCAGCCGGGCGGCATGGGCCTGCTCTACGTCACCGCGCTGGGCGCGCAGGTGGACGGCCGCAACCTGCTGCTACCGCGCGATGCGCCGCTGGACCCCACTGCGCCCGCTGCCGCCGTGGCCCAGGGCCTGCGCACAAAAGGCGTGCCGGTGCAGGAACTGGTGGACGCCCTGATGGGCACGGCCGAAAGCCCGCGCATGCTGGTGCTGGACGCTGCCTACAAGCACCCGGCACTGAACAAGCTGCCGCAGAGCGGATTGGGGGCCCAAGCGCTGCCCCCGGGCATGATGGCGCTGTTCGCGCAATCTCCGCAGGCGGTGCAGGAAGTGCCGGCGGTGGCGCCGCTGCCCACACCAGCACCAACCGACCCGCAACTGCTGGCCGCATCGCCCTTTGCAAGGCTGCTGGTGCGTTCGGTGCTGACGCCCAAACTCAGCGGCGCCGAGGTGTTGCGCACGACACACCGCGCGATGGTGGACAGCACGCAGGGCGCCGTCACGCCGTGGCTCGCCGGCGACACCGACGCCAACGAAGAGATGGCCGAACTGTCGCTGCTGGACGCCTTGTTGCCGCGCACGCCCGAGGAGTACGCGCGCGAAGGCGTGAAGCGAGCCGTGGCACAGATGACCCGACCCGGCGCCGCGCGCGCCGGCGAACAGCCGGTGTCAGAGGTGCTGCAGCAGGCCCAGGCCCCCGCAACCACCGAGCCCCCGGGCCCCTCGAAGGCGCCATCGGTACCCGCTGACAACGCGCGCACTTCGCTGCCCGAGCTGCCCGCCAACACCAGCGCGCTGGGCTCGGCAGCCAACGCGCTGGGCACGGCAGCCAGCGTCGCCGGCACCGTGGCCAGTGTGGCGGGCACGGCCGCCACCGTCGCAGTGGGCTTGAAAGCGGTGCAGGCCGTGGCTGCCGTCAATGTGGCGAGCACGGCGGTCGGGGCCGCCACTGCGGTGGCCGGCAACGCTGTGGCGCTGGCCACGCGGCTGGGCAGCAGCGGCTCGGGCGAGTCCGCGGCGCGCCAGGCTGTCACGGCTGCCGCCACCGCACCCGCGCCCGCACCCGCAGCGGCCACTGTGGCCACTGCGGCCACCCTGCCCACCGCATCGATTTCAGCCGCCTCCACACCCGCCGTGCGCGCGGCCAGCGCGGGCCCGGCAGCCGCTCGCAGCCTGGCCGCCGGCGCCGGCGAAATGGCCGTCAACGAGTTGCTGCAGGCCAGCCCGCCAGCCCCTTCGAGGGCCGAACCAGCCGCCACGCGCAGCCCGGCCTCCACTGGGACCAACCAGCCACCCGCCACCGATGGCCGCACGACACGCAACGCTGAAGGAGGCGAGCGGCCGGTGTACACGCCGCGCAGCAACAGCTTCGGCTATGCCGAGGGCGACACCTTCAGCTACCGCGTCACCGACACCTGGAAAGGCGAGGTCACCGGCCGCTACACCACCGCCATCGAAGAAGTGCTGGACAACGGCCAGATGCTGGCCAACAGCCAGCAGGTGGCGCTGGATGCGCAAGGCCGCCTGAAGAGCCTGCGCAACATCGACGGCAGCCTGCAGCGCTTCGAGCCGCATCAGGACCTGTGGTGGAGCAAACCCACACCCGGCCAGAGCCGCGACATCGACTTCAAGGAAATCTTCGAACGCGCCGACAAGACGCGCGGCGAAACGCAGTTCAAGGGCTCCAGCAGCGTGGGCAAGTTGCGAAAGATCGAGACACCGGCGGGCGAATTCGAGGCCCTGCCCATCGAGACCAGCGGCTGGTACCACGAGAGACTGGTGGACGGCACGCTGACCAGCGGCAAGTTCGAGCGCACGGTGTGGTATTCGCCACAGCTGGGGCACCCGGTGGCCATCGACATCAAGGACGTGGACCGCCTGGGCAAGCTGCTCAAGCGCGAGCGGGTGGAGCTGACCCATGCGCAGCAGGTGCGCGCCGCGCCCTGACGCGGCCGCGGGCGGCGAGGGCCCGGGTTTGCAGCGCGCGCGCAAGCGCCTGGGCACCACGGCCCTGGTTGCCGGCCGGGTTGCCGGCGGGGGTGCCGACCTGGTTTGCGGCCGGGTTTGCGGCCGGGTTTGCGGCCAGGTTTGCGGACTGTTGGCGGGTCTGGTTGCTGGCCTGCTGGCCGGCTGCGCCACGCCCCCGGCGCCCAGAGACGGGCCGCCCGCTCGCATACCGCCGGGCCTGGAGCGGGTGCCGGACGCCACACCGCGTGTTGAACCCATCAGGCTCATCGGGGCGAACAAGCCTTACGAAGTCTTCGGTGTGCGCTACGCGCCGCTGGCAACCGACGCACCGGTGCAGGAACAAGGCCTGGCGTCCTGGTACGGCACGCGCTTCCATGGCAAGCCCACCTCCAATGGCGAGGTCTACGACATGTTCGCGATGACGGCGGCGCACAAGACCATGCCCATCCCCAGCTATGCGCGGGTGCGCAACCCGGCCAACGGGCGCGAGATCATCGTGCGCATCAACGACCGCGGGCCCTTTGCCAGCGGCCGCATCATCGACCTCAGCTACACGGCCGCCCTCAAGCTGGACCTGCTGCGCGGCGTGGCGCCGGTGCAGGTGCGGCGCATCACGCACGACGAGATTCGGGTTGCCGACCGGGCACCCCGCACTGAAGCGCTGATGCGGGCCGACGCCGAGCGCGCACGCTCCTTGCTCGAAGGGCTGGACCCCTAGCTTGTCGGTGCCGCCCAGGCCGGGCGGCGCTTGATTTGCCGGCCCTTTGCGCCGATGCTCGCCGCTGCACGAGAACCCGCAGTTCGAACCCGCAGTTTGAACCACAGTCTGGAGAGACAACGCATGGCCACCCAGCCGACATCCAAAGGCATCAGCTTCATCGTCCCTGGGCAACGCCAGGTCAGCCGCGGCTCGGCAGACCCCACGCCTGCAGGCAGCGGCCTGACGGGGCGGGTGAAGGAATCGGTGCGCGTGTCGACGCGCCGCTCGGGCGGTGACACCGTTCGCGTCACCGCGGTACCCGACGAAGACGTGGTGCTGCTGCGCATTGCCGGCGGCCCTGCACTCGTGCTGCACCCGGAAACCGCACGTGACCTGATGCTCGGCCAGGGCACCACGCAACGCAGCGCCACCCCGGCCAACGGCGACATCGCGGTACCGGTGCAACTGCGCTGGCGGGGGCTGGAGCAGGCCGCACCCACGCGCAGTGGCGGCTTCCTGGGCGACGTGCTGCTGGCCGGCTTCGAGATCATCACCGACCTCGTGAAGGACAAGGCGGGCGACTTCGTGGCGAGCCAGGTGGTGGCCAGGGTGGACGGCCAGGTCGACGCTGGTGTCTACACGCTGAATCGCGACAGCCTGGTGGCGTTGAAAGGCAGCGGCCTGAAAGTGGCGCAGGTGCCCGCACCGGCGCACCCGGCCAGCGAGCCGCTGCTGGTGCTGATCCACGGCACCTT
>JBBQMM010000236.1:0-7012 GCA_038328935.1 Burkholderiales bacterium | reverse complement strand
CAGCCACAGCCCAGGCGGTGCGGACGCCGCAACGCAAAGTCACTGCTCTTCGGCCCACACGTAGCCGTCGCGCGCCACCAGCGCACTGGCCGCCGCGGGGCCCCAGCCGCCGGCGGCGTAGGGCCGCGGGCCACCGGGGTCGCGTGCCCACGCTTCCAGCACCGGCTCCACCCAGCGCCAGGCCTGCTCCTGTTCGTCGCTGCGCACGAACAGATTCAGGCGGCCGGACAGCGCGTCCATCAGCAGCCGTTCATAGCCGCCCACGCGCTCGCTGGCGAACGCCTTGTCGAAGTCGAGGTCCAGCGACACCGGCGCCAGCAGCTCGTTGCCGCCACCGCTCTGTGCCGCCAGCAGGTGCAGCTCCAGCCCGTCTTCAGGCTGCAGCTTGATGACCAGTTTGTTGGCCTGCCGATTGCCGGGGAAGATGGGGTGCGGAACCTCGCGGAAGTTGACGACGATCTGCGCGTCGCGCGCTGCCAGGCGCTTGCCCGTGCGCAGATAAAACGGCACGCCAGCCCAGCGCCAGTTCTGCACCTCGGTGCGCAGCGCCACGAAGGTGTCGCAGGTGCTGCCCGAAGGTACCTTGGCCTCGTCCTGGTAGCCGGGCACCGGCCTGCCGTCGACCATGCCGGCCTTGTACTGACCGCGTATCACGTCGCGCGACACGCTCTCGGGCGTGAACGGCTTGAGCGAGCGCAACACCTTCAACTTCTCGTCGCGGATGGCGTCGGCGTCGCTGGACGGCGGTGGCTCCATCGCAATCATCGTCAGCAGCTGCAGCGCGTGGTTCTGGATCATGTCGCGCAGCGCCCCGGTGCGGTCGTAGAAGTCGCCACGGGTGCCGACGCCCAGGCTCTCAGCGAGCGTGATCTGGATGTTGGCGATGCTTTCGCGGCGCCACAGCGGCTCGAACAGCGCGTTGCCAAAACGCAGCGCCATCAGGTTCTGCACCGCAGGCTTGCCCAGGTAATGATCGATGCGCAGCGCCTGCTCTTCCTTGAAGGCTGCGCTCACGGCACGGTTGATCACCTGGGCGCTGGCCAGGTCGTGGCCCAATGGCTTTTCAAGCACCACACGCACGTTGGGACCGTTCAGGCCCGCGCTGCCCAGCTGTTCACACACCACAGGGAACAGGTGCGGGCTGGTGGCCAGAAACAGCACCACGGTTTCGGCGCCACGCTCGTCCACCCAGCGCTTCAGGCCCGCGTAGTGCTCGGGCTGCGACAGATCCATGCGCCGGTAATGCAGCATCTGTGCGAAGACGCTGAACTCCTGCTCGCTGGGGCGCTTGCTGGCCTCGACGTCGGAGAAGCGCTCTTTGATAAACGCGCGGTACTCGTCGTCACTGCGCTCATCACGCGCCACGGCCAGGATGCGGCCACCCGGCGGCAGCTTGCCATGCCTGAAGGCCTGGAACAGCGCCGGCATCAACTTGCGCCAGGTCAGATCACCGGTGCCACCAAAAAGTACGAGGTCGAAAGCCATGGGATATGTAATTGAGTTACATGCCGGATGATGCAGATGTTTCACCGGGTGGTCAATTGAGCACATGCGACGGCGTGTGGGCCAGCCGGGGTCCGGCCAACCGCACAGAGCAGGTGGCGGCCATCAGGTGCCGCTCAGTGGGTTGCACCCGCCGCAACGGGCCTGCAGGTCGTCGCGGCGCAACGGGGCCAGCTCTGGCCGCAAGGGCCGCGTTGGCATTTTTTGCGCAATGGCCGCCATTGACGCGGCGACGCCGTTCACCGGTGCGCAGCAGCGAGTGCCTGTTCCAGGTCTTTGATGAGGTCACCCACGTCTTCAATGCCCACCGACAGACGCAACAGGTCAGCCGGCGCCGGGGTGCCTGCACCTTCCACGCTGGCGCGGTGCTCGATCAGGCTCTCGGTGCCGCCCAGGGAGGTGGCGCGTTTCCACAGCCGGGTCTGTGCGGCCACCGCGATGGCGGCGGCCTCGCCGCCGCGCGCGCGGATGGACATCATGCCGCCGAAGCCGCCCTTCATCTGCCGCTGCGACACCGCGTAGCCGTGGCACTGCGGCAAGCCCGGGTACAGCACCTCGGCCACCAGGGGGTGCCCGTTGAAGTGCTCGGCCAGGCGTTGCGCCGATGCGCAGGCTGCCCGCACCCGCAGGTGCAGCGTGCGCATGCCGCGCAGCAGCAGCCAGGCCTCGAAGGAGCCCAGCGTGCCCCCCACCTGCGCACGCACCTTGCGCACGCGCTGCCAGTGCTCGTTGTCCTGGCGCGTGACGAGCGCGCCGGCAATCAGGTCGGAGTGGCCATTCAAGTACTTGGTGGCCGCATGCATCACCAGGTCGGCGCCCAGCGCCAGGGGCCGTGTCAGCAGCGGCGTGGCCACGGTAGAGTCCACCGCCAGCAGCGCGCCGGCTGCATGCGCCCGCTGCGCCGTGGCCTCGATATCGGTCACCGTCCACAAAGGATTGGCCGGCGTCTCCACCCACACCAGCTTGGTCTGGCCTGGGCGCAGCGCCGCCTGCACGGCGGCTGGCGAGGTCATGTCGATCAGTTCCACCTGCAAGCCCCACTGCGTGGCGAAGCTCATCAACCAATTGCGCAGCGACCAGTACATCACCTGCGGCGCCAGCACGTGGTCACCCGGTTGCAGCGCCTGAAACACGGCCGTGGCGGCCGCCATGCCGCTGGCAAACAGCAGCGCCTGATGGCCGCCTTCAAGCGCGTTGAGCACCGCCTCGGGCTGGTCGAAGGCCGGGTTGTCGGCACGCGCATAGACGCGGCCCGAGCGGTACTGGTTGTCGGCGTCGCGCAAGTAGGTGCTCGATACATGCAGCGGCGGCGTGATGGCGCGCGTGTGCTCATCGACCCAGCCCAGGGCCTGGGCGGCGATGCTGTCGGGGTGCAAGTCTTTGGGGTCCATGTTCATGTGAGGGTGATCAGCGCTGGTAGGCGCCGGGAGCCCAGCGGGTGAGCTCGGGGGCCAATGGCAAGACGCCGACCGGCCACTCGAACTCACCCTTGGGCGACAGGTCCCGGCCGGCCACGCTGCGCGGGTCCACCGCAGAGCCGCGCCACGTCGAACCGGGCAACAGCTCGAAGGCGTAGGTGTCGGCGTCGCGCAGCATGCGGCGCGACACATGGCGGTTGCCCGCCGCGGTGACCCGGCCGCCGCCCAGCGCAGGCCACAAGAGACCACTGCCCACCAACAGATTGTTGACGGCCACCACCTCGGTGTCGGGCGGCAGGTTCTTGTCGATCACACGCACGAACCAGGCCGGCGTCCAGGCGTAGTTGATGAAGGTGTTGTGCGCCACGACCAGCGCATTGCGGTCCCAGCCGACCTTTTCGGTGCCGTAGGCCACCAGCACCGGGTTCTGCGAGTCGGCACCCTGCCCGATGACGTTGCCGACGATGGTGGCCAGGCCGCCGTTGGCAATCTCGATCTCGTACGAGGCACCGCCGCGCTGACCATCGTGGATGAAGTTGTAGCTGATCAGGTTTTCGCGCGCCCGCGACTTCAGCATCTGGCCCTCGAAACCCTGCTGGAAGCGGCTGCCCGTCACGGTCAGCTTGGCGATGCGCGCCACGTTCAACAGGTGGTGCAGGCCGCCCACCACCCTGGGCGCCAGGCCGAACTCGCAGTCTTCGATGCGCAACTCGGCCTGTTCGGCGTTGGGCGCGAACAGACCGTATTCGTTGTCGTACAGCGCCACCTTGCGCAGGTGCAGACGCCCGCCTTCCATGCGGATGCCAGCCCCCTCGCCATCGTTGGACCGCGCGCCACGAAACTCCAGGTTCTCCAGCGTCACCTCGCCACCCCGCACCAGCCACAGCGCCTTGGCAGAAGTCATCTTGCCGTTGCCCTTGATCAGCGGGCGTTTGCCCACACCGCGGATGAGCAGGCGGCGGTTTTCGATGACCAGTGGCGCGCCGGTGTACTCACCGGACAGCAACTCGATGGTGTCGCCGTCCTGCGCCTGGCGCAGCGCGTCTTCCATCGACATCGGCGCGCCCTGCGGCCCCACCATCAGCACGGCCGCCGCAGCCCAGGCCGACAAACCCGTCAGGCCGATGCCGATCAAGAGGCGCAGCGGCAGCAGCAGGCCCGGACCGAGACGCAGGCGCAGACAGAGGAGCAGACCCCGGCTCGACAACCGATCTTTCAAGCAACCCATGCACACCCTCTGCTCGCTTGCAGCAGCACATCGCTGC
Source organism: Burkholderiales bacterium (assembly GCA_038328935.1). Lineage (GTDB taxonomy): Bacteria > Pseudomonadota > Gammaproteobacteria > Burkholderiales > Burkholderiaceae_C > Rubrivivax. Next base: position 2,826 of record JBBQMM010000236.1, on the reverse strand, counting down.
GTCTTCAGTGATGGCCGGAGTATCGCCGCAAGCCGCTGCCAGACTGCGCCCTTGCTGCGACCCAGGCCCGCGAATGAGGGTCGCCCGGCGTTGCATTCGTGCCGGTGGCACGACGGGCCTGTCGGGCCACTACCGATGGCGGCAAGGGGCCCGGTCTGCCATGCTCAAGGTTTTCCATTCCTGGGTATCTGCATGCTCCATTGCAACCGTTCCACCGGCCTCAAACCCACACTCAAGCGCACGCCCAGACGCACTCTTAAACGCACCCTCGTGGCCTGCCTGGTAGCCACCGGCTTCGCGGGTGCCGCGCAGGCGCAGGACGGCGGGCAGCTCAACGTCATCTGTTCGGTGCAGGCCGAGTGGTGCAACATGATCCAGACTGTGTTTGCGCGCACCACCGGCATCAAGGTCAACATGTCGTTGAAGGGTTCGGGCGAGGCGCTGGCCCAGTTGGTGGCCGAAAGGGCCAACCCCAAGACCGACGTCTGGTTCGGCGGCACCGGAGACCCCCACCTGCAGGCCGCCGAGCAGGGCCTGAGCATGGAATACAAGAGCCCCACGCTGCCGCAACTGCACGCCTGGGCGCAACAGCAGGCGGCACAAAGCGCCTACAAGACGGTAGGCATCTACAGCGGCCCGTTGGGCTTTGGTTACAACACCGAATTGCTGGCGAAGAAGAAGCTGCCCGTTCCCAAAACCTGGGCCGACCTGCTCAACCCGGCCTTGAAGGGCGAGATCCAGGTCGCAAACCCCGCCAGCAGCGGCACCGCCTACACCATGGTGGCCACGCTGGTGCAGCTGATGGGCGAGGACAAGGCCTTCGATTACATGAAGGCCCTGCACAAGAACGTCAGCCAGTACACGCGCAGCGGCACCGGCCCCATCAAGTCGGTGGCGCGCGGCGAAACCACCGTCAGCATCAGCTTCGTGCACGACGGCCCTGGCGAAAAGATGCAGGGCTTTCCCATCGAGACCGTGACACCGGCCGATGGCACGGGTGCCGAGATCGGTTCGATGAGCATCCTGAAAGGCGCGCGCAATCTGGAAGCCGCGAAGAAGTTCTACGAATGGGCGCTGACCGGCCCGGCACAAGAGATGGCGGCCGCAGCGAAGCAGTTTCAACTGCCCAGCAACAAGACGGCCAAGGTCGACCCGCGCGTGCCCGACTTCAAGAAGATCAAGTTCATCAACTACGACTACGCCAAGTACGGCGCTTCGGCCGAGCGCAGGCGCCTGATCGCGAAGTGGGAAAAAGACGTCAACTCGCTGCCGCGCTGATTTCGAGCTGATTTCGGGCTGATTTCGAACTGATGTCGAGTTGATGGCGCGCTGACATGGCTGCCGTCGCTGCCGTCACTGCCGTCGCTGCCGTCGCTGCCGTCGCTTCCAGCCGCGGCCAGCAACGCACCCGCCACACCGTGCTGCTGTGGCTGCTGCTGGGGCTGGGTGCCTATGCGCTGCTGCCCTGGTACTTCCAGCAAGACATCGGCCTGCTCAAGGCCCTGCCCGGCATCTGGGGCGGTGCCGACACCGCCGCCGGTGTGGTGCAGGCCGCGCGCCACGGCAGGCCCTGGCTGTGGGTGGGTGTGGTGGGCTTGATGGTGGCGGGCGTGGCCTGGCGCCTGCCCCCCACGCGAGCGCAGGGCTGGCTGCTGCTGAGCGGTGGCGGGCTCGGTGCGCTGGGGCTGCTGGTCAGCGGCTTCGCCATCGGCGCGCGCGGCTGGTCCTTCGATTTTCTGACGCCGCTGTTGGGTGAATTGCCCAGCGGTCAGTTCGGCATCGGGCTGGGCGGCGCGCTGGCGCTGCTGTCGCTGTTGATGCTGGCGGGCGCCGGCATCGCGCGGCTGGGGTACTTCCGCGGTGACCTGTTCGTGGCCAACGCCGTGCTGCTGTGTTCAGCGCTGCTGCTGCTGTTCGTGGCGCTGCCGGTGGGCAAGAGCCTGGTGGGCGCTTTCTTCGATGAAAGCGGCGCTTTTGCCATCACCGCCATCGGCGAGCGGCTGGGCAATGAACGGGTGTGGGGCCTGGGCTGCCTGGCCGGCGGCGTGCGCTGCGGCGTGGCCTGGAACACGCTGTTCCTGGCGCTGCTGACGGCCACCGGCACCACCATCATGGGCACGCTGATTGCGCTGTATGCCGAGCGCGGCAACCAGCGCCTGAGCAAACCGTTGAACGTGCTGGCGCTGCTGCCCATCATCACGCCGCCGTTCGTGGTCGGCCTGGGCCTGATCTTGCTGTTCGGCCGCGCCGGGCTCGCCAACCAGTTCCTGGAGTGGGCCTTCGGCATACCGCCCACCCGTTGGTTTTATGGGCTTCTTGGGGTCTGGCTGGCGCAGATGTTTGCCTTCACGCCGATTGCTTTCATGATCATGCGCGGCGTCGTGCAGGGCATCAGCCCGAGCATGGAAGAAGCAGCGCAGACGCTGCGCGCTTCGCGGCTGAAGACCTTCACCACGGTGACGCTGCCGTTGATGAAACCGGGCCTGGCGAATGCGTTTTTAGTCGGCTTCATCGAGAGCATGGCCGACTTCGGCAACCCGGTGGTGGTGGGCGGTCAGTACAGCGTGCTTTCCACCGACATCTTCTTCGCCATCGTCGGCGCGCAGTACGACCAGGGGCAGGCCGCGTCACTGGCGCTGATCCTGACCGGCTTCGCGCTGGCGGTGTTTTTCATCCAGCAGCGCGTGCTGGGCAAGACCAGCTACACCACCGTGTCGGGCAAGGGCGACGCCGGCCTGGCGCTGCCGCTGCCCGACCGCGTGCGCCGGCTGTGCCTGGGCATCGCCGGGCCGTGGCTGGCCTTCACCGTGGTGGTGTACCTGTTTG